>NZ_JAIUMC010000009.1 GCF_022565775.1 Natronospirillum sp. | reverse complement strand
GTACGAATACATAAACTACCTCCGTTGTAGTCCAAGAATTCATCCGCACCTCCCTTGTTGACAACCGAACAGGTGGTGGCAGCGACAATACGCCTGCGATAGCCACGCGCGTAACGGATCAGCCGGCCCAGGGCCTTGAAACTGGACAATGTCGCTTCAGGACTGCTCACTCTGCTTCCCTGGACTCGAACCTGATTGTTGAGAAAGGATGTTTGCTGGCAGAGTGCGCCTGATCGACGCACTCGCTGCCGGTCAACCGCGCGGGTCTACATCGGCCTCGTAGTCGACGCCGGGCACACCAAACCCGAACAACCGGAAGAAGTCCGCCTGATAACCGGCGAAATCGGAGATTGACTTCACATTCTCCGTGGTTACTTCCTGCCAGAGTTGTTCGACCCGGGTCTGAACTTCATCATCCAGCTCTTTCAGATCAACCCGCACGCGACCGGATTCATCCAAAATTGGATCGCGATCCGGGTTGTAGAGCTCCTCCGCCAGCAGGCGATAGATCTGCTCGATAGCCCCTTCGTGCGTGCCCTGCTCTTTCATCACCCGATACAGCAAGGAGATATAAAGTGGCATCACCGGAATCGCGGAGGACGCCTGGGTGACCAGAGCCTTGAGCACGGACACCCTGGCCTTGCCGCCTTGGCCCGCCTGCAGTTTGCCGGTAATGGCCTGGGCTGCACGATCCAGGTCTTCCTTGGCCTTGCCGATGGTCGCATGACCATAGATTGGCCAGGTCAGCTCCTTCCCGATATAGGTATAGGCCGTGGTTTTGGCATTGGGAGCCAGCACACCTGCCTGGTCCAGCGCATCCATCCAGAGCTCCCAGTCTTCGCCACCCATCACCTTGATGGTGGCATCAATCTCTTCCTGACTGGCGGGCTCAAGCGTCAATTCAGACACTTCACCGGAATCGGTATTCAGAGTCTTGCGGGTTACCGCTTCGCCTACCGGCTTGAGCACCGAGCTGTAGACCTCGCCCGTTACCGGGTCTTTGCGCCGTGGAGAGGCCAGGCTGTAGACCACCAGGTCAATCTTGCCCATATCGGCCTGAATGGCTTCGATGACTTCGGCTTTGGCTTCCTGCGAGAACGCATCCAGATTCAGCGTCTTGGCATAGAGCCCTTTGTTGCGCGCACGTTCCTCGAAAGCCAGAGTATTGTAGTAGCCCGCCGAGGCGGTCCGCTTCTCGGTACCCGGCTTTTCAAACATGACTCCCAGGGTTTTTGCGCCATATCCGAATGCACTGACGATGCGGGACGCCAGACCATAACCGGTCGAACAGCCCAATATCAGGACATTCTGCGGCCCATTGCCGCGAATGTTCTGCTGCTCGACAAACTTCACCTGCTCTTCGACATTGGCGGCACAGCCGACAGGGTGAGATGTCGTACAGATGAAACCTCTGACTTTTGGCTTGATGATCATGTGCTTGGCTTCCCCGGGTTGTTCATTGTTGTGGGCCAGTGTACTGACAGGGCACTAGTGTAAGCGGCTGAGCCGGCAATCTGAACCCCATTCACTCACAAGTGTAGTGACACTGGGTATGAAGGCGTTCATTGCGCGCTGTCCGGCCACCGATAACGGTACACCGGTGATTGATGAAAGTCGCGCAACCGCCATTGATGTTCCGGCACAGCATCCGGCAGGGCAAAGTTGTTGCTGATGATCCAGCGCGGTGCCTCGGGGGCGGAGTCGAGCACCGACCTGAGCCGCCGCATGCCCTGCCCATGCAGATAGCAAATCACCGTGCCGACCGGCCAGGGACCGGACTCGGCCAGGGCTCTGAAGCCATCAGTGCGCAGCAGCCGCACATTGTGCAGCCTCAGTAGCCGGGCACTCAGCACCGAGACCAGCCAGGGCAGCCAGGACAGTTCATACCCGACCACCTGCCGATCCGGGTAACGACGGGCTGCAGCCAGAGCCAGATGCCCCCAGCCGGAGCCTACGTCTGCGATGGCGCCATCGGTGTCTTGCAGTGCCTCCAGCATGGCGGCTCGTGCCGCGCGGGAACTGGGCATGGGTGACATGCCCGAACGCACCGTTGTCCAGACAACTGACAAGGCACTGATAACCACCAGCAGGATCAGCCCGACTTCCCAGAGCATGAGAACCTCATTGAAGATTGCGATGATCAAGACGGGAACAGTCTAACCGGTCCTGAGCAAAGGTTCAGCGGCAACAGAACCCGGCGCACGCGAAAGCGGTGCACTCCAGGTATCCCGATGCCAGGTAAAACCCGGCACCAAAAAGTCCGGTGAAAGCGCAGGATGAGCAATACAGTCTTCATCGTTAGAGATAACGGCGGCACCAGATTGACTCGGACTACAAAGGAAAGGAAAAAAGCGAGCCACGTCAAATGCAAAGTACGTATACTGCCCGGTGAAAAATCTAGAAGATCAGGTGTCGCATAACCGCAATCGACGACCCGGGGAGCCTTTAACGTGGATGACAAGACACAAACTGAAGTCGAGGCGGCCGTGTTCCGGCGCCTGTTGGAGCATCTGGACAGCCGCAAGGATGTACAAAACATCGATTTGATGAATCTTGCCGGCTTTTGCCGCAATTGCCTGAGCAAGTGGTATGCGGAAGCGGCTGCAAAAAAGGGTATAGAACTGGACAAGGAGAGCGCTCGGGAAACCGTTTATGGTATGCCTTACGAGACGTGGAAATCCCGCTACCAGACCGAAGCCAGTGCTGAACAGAAAGCCCGCTTCGATACCCGCAACTGACTCTGGAGACTGCATTCAGTGAATCAGCTTCGAACCACCCTGCTCACTCTCGCGCTCGCTGGCCTGAGCGTCACTTCCGCCTGGGCTGCGCCGGCGGGAACCGACCCGGAACAGGCCCGCCAAGCCTTCAGTCAATACAACCGACTGCATACCGTGATTGCGGCGCATCAGGGGGAGATATTCTTCGAGGAAACCTGGGGCGGTCCGGGCCCCTTCGAGCCGGTCAACATCAAATCTGTTTCCAAGACCATCCTCTCGGCACTGGTCGGCAAGGCTATTGAAGAAGGGGTGATCGAGTCCGTCGATCAGCCTGTTGTCGACCTGCTGAGCAATCGGGTGCCCGCCAATGCAGATCCTCAGGTCGACGACATTACCGTGGGCAACCTGTTGTCCATGCAGGCTGGCCTGCAGCGCACATCGGGCAACAACTATGCGCGTTGGGTAATCAGTGACAACTGGGTCAGCTATGTGCTGTCAAGGGAATTCGTGGCCGATCCGGGTGATGAGCGGCTGTATTCGACCGGCAGCTCCCATTTGCTGTCGGCGGCACTGACGGATGCCTCGGGCCAGACGACATGGCAACTGGCGCAGCAATGGCTGTCGGAGCCGCTGAACGTGCGCATTCCGCAGTGGCTGAGAGACCCACAGGGTATCTACTTTGGCGGCAACGATATGTTGATGTCACCCCGGGCGCTTTTGCGCTTCGGCGAAATGTACCGCCAGGGCGGCAGCATTGGCGGGCGACAGGTTCTTGACCCACACTGGGTAGATTTGTCCTGGCAGCCAAGAGGCACTTCACGGTGGAGCGGAGACCTGTATGGTTACGGCTGGTTCATTACCGAACTGGGCGGCCATCGCGCCTACTATGGCAGAGGATACGGTGGCCAGGTCCTGTGGGTAATACCCGAGCTCGAATTGACTATTGTGGTCACCTCCTCGCCCAACCCGCCCTCCCCCGGGGGCCGCTATGTCCGCGAGTTGGCACAAATCGTGGAAGATTTTCTGCTACCTGACCCGGCGACGCCCCAGGCGTCCGCGTCGGGTCAGCAGGACGAAGGATAATCAAAGGATAAACGGGGCGGTGCTGTTGCAGCCTGCTGGTTTCAAAACGGACGGCTTTCAGTTACCATGCCGTCCCATTTTTCGGGTACTCAGGCATGACGTTTCAACCCCATATTACAGTGGCCGCCCTGGTCCGACGCAAAGACCGTTACCTGATCGTCGAAGAAGTGTACGACGGGCGCAAAGTTTACAACCAGCCTGCCGGACATGTGGAGAGTGGTGAAACCATTGTGGCTGCCTGCCTGCGCGAGACTCTGGAAGAGTCGCGCTGGCAGATCCGCGCGTCTCACCTGGTCGGTGTTTATGTGTATGAGGCGCCCAATGGTACAACCTACTACCGGTTCGGTCTTGCCGCAGAGGCACTCGAAGAAACCGGAAATCCGCTGGATCAGGACGTTGTCGCCGTTCACTGGCTGACGCTGAAAGAGATCAAGGCGCTCCATCACCGGGGTGAGCTGCGCTCGCCGCTGGTCTTGAAATTGATTGAGGATGATCTGGCCGGTCAGGCCTATCCGCTCTCGCTGATCCATGAAAACAATTACGGCTGAAATGCCCGATCCCAGACCTCACCCAGATGACACCAGGGTTATCGTCGGCATGTCAGGCGGCGTCGATTCATCTGTGAGCGCCCTGCTGCTGCAGCGCCAGGGCTATCAGGTGGAAGGCCTGTTCATGAAGAACTGGGAAGAAGACGATGGCACCGAATACTGTACGGCCAAGGAGGATCTGGCCGATGCCCAGTCAGTCTGCGACCGACTCGGCATAACGCTGCACAGTGCCAACTTTGCCGCCGAGTACTGGGACAATGTATTCGAGCACTTCCTGGCTGAATACAAAGCGGGCAGAACACCCAACCCGGATATACTGTGCAACCGGGAAATCAAGTTCAAAGCCTTTCTTGATTATGCCCGGGTGCTCGGCGCCGACATGATTGCCACCGGCCACTATGTGCAACGGGGTGCCGATCAGTCCGGGCGGGCCTGTCTGCGCAAAGGGCTTGATCGCAACAAGGACCAGTCCTACTTTCTGCATCAGGTCGGTCACGAGCAACTGGCACTAACCTTCTTTCCGGTCGGCGAACTGGACAAGCCGGTGGTGCGACAGCTTGCGGAAGAGGAAGGCCTGGTAACCCATGACAAAAAAGACAGTACCGGAATCTGCTTTATCGGAGAGCGCCGTTTCAGTGATTTTCTGAAGCAGTATCTGCCCGCCCAGCCCGGCCTGATCAAGACACCGGAGGGTGATGTGATTGGCGAGCACGCCGGCCTGATGTATTACACCATTGGTCAGCGACAGGGTCTGGGCATAGGCGGCCTGAAAAACTATCCTGAAGCCCCCTGGTTTGCCGCGGACAAGGACCTGGACAACAATGTGCTGATTGCCGTTCAGGGCATTGACCACCCCCTGCTTTATACGCGACAGGCCAGAGTGAGTGACCTGTTCTGGATCAGTGGTGAAGAGCCCGACCTTACCTTGCCAATGACCTGCAAGCACCGGTATCGTCAGGCAGACCAGCCCTGCCGCCTTGTTCCCACGGAAACAGGCTACACCATAGAGTTTGCAGAGCCACAGCGGGCCGTTACGCCCGGTCAGTCCGCTGTCATTTATCACGGAGACGTCTGCCTGGGTGGCGGCGTCATTGAGGAGGCTTGGCGCTGATATGAGCCAGCATGATATTCATGAGCAGGCCCTGGCACTGGCGGGCGTATTTCAGGCTGCGAGCATGGTCGAGCGTATTGCACGTCAGGGCCAGTGCCCGGCCGACGAGATGACCACTGCCGTCAACGCCCTGCTCAATCTGAATCCTGCGTCGACCGAGGATGTTTTCGGCTCCGCCGCCAATCTGCGCAGCGGACTGACGATCCTGCGCCAGTTGCTCAGTCGACAGCGTGGTGCAGTGCACAACGATATTGTGCGTTATGCCATGAGCCTGCTGCACCTTGAAAACCGTCTGCGCAAGAAGCCGGACATGCTGAGCGCGCTGGGGGACCTTATCCAGCAGAGTGTCGAGCGCAAGCAATACTTTCAGGACCCGCTGCATGATGCTGTGGTCGGCTCCCTGGCGCGCAACTACCAGGACACACTGAGCAAACTGAAATTTCGCATCCAGGTCACCGGCAATCCGAGTTACCTGAACCAGCAGCGCCACGCAGACCAGATTCGTATGCTGCTGTTGTTTGGAGTGCGCTCTGCCCTGCTCTGGCGCCAGGTCGGTGGCCGCAGACTGCAACTGCTGCTGGGTCGTCGTCGCCTGCTGTATGCCATTCAGAACCTGCTGACCGGCCAGGAACCGCACGAGCCGGCAGTGAAAGAAGACACTGACGAGCGCTCGGATGAGCGCAAAGACTGATCCCGAACCACGAGAATCCCGCATGGAACTGAACGCCCTTACCGCAATTTCTCCTGTAGACGGCCGCTATGGCAGCAAAAGCGCGCCCTTGCGCGAGCACTTTAGTGAGTTTGGCCTGATCCGTTATCGCGTGCTGGTGGAAGTACGCTGGTTGCAGCGTTTGGCCGACCACTCCGGCATCAGTGAGGTAAAGCCTTTCTCTGCGCAGGCCAATGAGTGCCTCAATCGTCTGGCTGAACAGTTTACCGAAGAAGACGCACAGCGCATCAAGGCTATTGAGCGCACCACCAACCATGATGTGAAAGCCGTCGAATACTTCATCAAGGAACAGATTGCCGAAGTCGAAGAGCTGGCTGACATCAGTGAGTTCGTACATTTTGCCTGCACGTCGGAAGACATCAACAACCTGTCTCACGCCCTGATGCTGCGCCACGGCGTAAGTGATGTCTTGCTGCCGGTCATGCAGTCCATCGCCGACGACATCCGCAAACTGGCGCATGAGCATGCGCACCAGCCCATGTTGTCGCGTACCCATGGTCAGACCGCATCTCCCACTACGCTCGGTAAAGAGCTGGCCAATGTTGTGGCGCGGCTGGACCGCCAGTTGAGTCAACTGGAGAAGGTCGAGTATCTGGGCAAGATCAATGGCGCGGTGGGCAACTACAACGCCCATCTCGCAACCTATCCGGATATTGACTGGGCCGCCAATGCACAGGCTTTCGTCGAGTCGCTGGGCCTGTCCTGGAACCCCTATACCACGCAGATTGAACCGCACGACTACATCGCCGAACTGTACGATGCCATCTGCCGCTTCAATACCATCCTGATCGATTTCGACCGCGACATCTGGAGCTACATTTCGCTGGGCTATTTCAAGCAACGCACAGTGGAAGGCGAAGTCGGCTCGAGCACCATGCCGCACAAGGTCAACCCGATTGATTTCGAGAACTCCGAAGGCAACCTGGGCATCGCCAATGCCCTGCTGTCTCATCTGAGTGCCAAGTTGCCGATTTCACGCTGGCAGCGTGATCTGACGGATTCCACCGTCCTGCGCAATATGGGCGTCGGCCTGGCGCACAGCCTCATTGCCTATGAGGCAACACGCAAGGGCATCAGCAAGCTGGAAGCCAACAAGGCCAGAATCGATGCAGACCTGAATCAGGCCTGGGAAGTCATGGCAGAGGCGGTGCAGACGGTTATGCGACGCTACGGAATTGCAGAGCCGTATGAAAAGCTGAAGGCATTTACCCGGGGCAAGGCCATCACGCACGAAAGCATGACGGAGTTTGTGCGCAGCCTGGACCTGCCGCCCGCCGAGAAAGAACGGGTACTGGCGATGAGCCCTGCAACCTATATCGGTAATGCAGCGGCCCAGGCCAAACAGGTCTGAACGCCTGATGACCGATAACGCCCGGGAACAACTGCTGTTCGGTAGCCTGTCACAGGCGGAGTTCCTGCGCGACTACTGGCAGCAGAAACCACTCCTGTTCCGACAGGCGCTGCCTGACTTCAAGCCTGGCATCAGCACGGATGAAGTGGCCGGGCTGGCGCTGGAGGACTCGATCGAGAGCCGTCTGGTGACGGAGACACCGGGCGCCAGGCAGCCATGGACCGTGCGCCACGGCCCGTTCAGTGAACAGGACCTGACCAGTCTGCCAGCGTCCCACTGGAGTCTGCTGGTGCAGGCGGTGGATCAGTGGGTGCCCGAGGTCAGCCAGCTGCTGTCGGAGTTCAAATTCCTGCCCGCGTGGCGACTGGATGACATCATGATCAGTATAGCCCCGGACCAGGGCAGTGTCGGACCGCATTACGATCAATATGATGTCTTTCTGCTGCAGGTGGAAGGTCATCGACGCTGGACAGTGGGCGCCCCTTGCGACCCGGACACCCCCATCATCGAAGGCGCCCCGTTGCGCATTCTGCGTCAGGGAATACCCGAACCGACACAGGTCTGGGACCTGGCACCCGGGGACATGCTCTACCTGCCTCCGCGCTATGCCCACCACGGCGTTGCTCTGGATACCTGCATGACCTGGTCTGTCGGCTTTCGCGCCCCGGATGCCTATGAAGCCCTGCACGGGCTGGCGCTGCGCGCGGAGCTGGAAGACGACATCGAGTTTCTGCGCTATTCCGACGCGAACATCTCTCCGGCAGAAGCCACTGACAGACGGCTGAGTGCAGCCAGCCTGGACCGCCTGCGCGGACTGCTGACACGCACCGCAGCGCGGGATGAGGTTCTGGCGGACTGGCTGGGTGCCTACATGACGCAGAACAAATATGATCTGTTTGACTGGCAGGGTACGGAAAATCAACTCGAGGCAGATGCAGCAAATCAGATGGGCGATATGGCGGAAGATGTCATGGTACGCGGCGCCCTGCCCACCCGCATGACGGCCTGGGGAACGCGCCTGTATGTTAACGGCAGGGCTTTTGTACTGGAAGAATCAGACCGACCGCTGATTGACCTGTTGTTGAACGGCAACCGCTGGCGCTGGCAAAGCCTGTGGGCAGCGAGTCAGTCAGACAGCGCCAGGCGGACGTTGAACGTTCTGCTGCTCAGTGGTTCTCTGGAGCGTGCGGACGGTGACGACGTCTGAGCCGGCATCTCCGGCTCAGTGCACCACCGTATGACTGTCCCGGTCATCCAGCAACAGCTCTTCATCAGCACTATCAGACTCTTCTTCCAGCATGGTGAAATGCTCCACCGCATCCATACCGGCACCTATCATCGCCTTGGCCACCTCCATGTGGTTACTCGCCAGGCGCTCTCTGGCTTCATCGGAAAAACCGATGGTCAGCACGGGTTCATCTTCATCCTCGCGGACCAGAGCAATGGCGCCATCTTCCAATTCGACGATTTCCCAGTACATGTAATACCTCTCAATTGGTCTGGCTGTATTTCGCCAGCTCAGTTGCCCAGGCGGCAAGGCCGTTTCGGGCATCCAGTGCCCAATCGACCTCGGTCCCGGTCAGGTTGATTCGTTCGGAGCTGGCTGGCGTCGTCTGCGCTGCCTGCCAGTAACCCCGCCACCACTGGACCAGTGCATGCAGCCAGTGGTTCTGGTCTGCTCGCGCCTGCTCGATCAGCAACAACTCTGCCATTTGTGGATTGAACTCGGCCAGCGACTGCAGCCAGGTCTGTTCACTGGCAGGGTCCAGAGCCGCATCAGGCCGTACCCGGTAGACCTCGGCCAAAGACTGCAGTAGGCCAACGTAGGCACGCCAGAGCAGGAGCCGTCGGGCGTCTGAAAGGGCTTTTTCGCTGCCGCTGTCTTGCGTCGTCACCTGCTGCAGACAGTCAAACCGGTAAAGCAATCTGTGAACAGAGCGCACGGTCAGTAGCGAACTCGAAATCCGATGGTAAATGAGGAGTCCAGCTCTACATCGGCATCGTCATAGTCCGCCTGCAGGTGACTGTAGCCCACGAACACCCGGCCCTGAGGAAGCACTTCGTATGACAGGCGCGCCTGCAGGTCATAGAACTGCTCAAGGCTGGAGAAGGCAAGCACAGGTGGCGAGTAATAGGCAGCGAGTTCGCCACCGAACCCCTGAAAATTGTCCGGCTGATAACGCACGAAACCGCCGAGGCCAACCGCTGCACTGGTATCAAAGCCGGGTGTCTTGAACAGAAAGCCCTTGCCACCCAGGCCGGCTACCAGTTCCGGACGGGTGTTGTTTGGGTCGATGGCGTGGAAACCCACATGGCCCATCTGGCCGTTCTCCAAATGATACCAGCCGCCCACCGTCAGATAGGCGGCGGTGCCTGCTCTTACGGCACCGTGTTCACCACGAATGGATTCATTGGTCAGGGCAATATCCACTGAGCCACCAGCCAGTGCCGGTACAGACCAGCCCAGAGCCAGTGCCGCGAGCGCGACACGAGTCATTGATTTCAGCATCCGCACAGAAACTCCTTGAGGTTGCGGCGCATTTTACCGGCAACGGGGGATAAATTCATCCCCCGTTGTGCGTGGCCTTGCGTAATTATCGTGCGAGGTCCAGAAGCAGCCGGTTGATACGCTGCACATAGGCTGCGGGATCTTTCAGTCCATCGCCCCCGGCCAGTCGAGCCTGCTCGTAGACCACACTGATCAGCTCACGGCTGCGGGCTTCGTCGGTTTCCGTGTTCAGGCGCTGAATCAGTGGGTGCTCCGGGTTGATTTCAAGAATCGGCTTGCTGGCCGGCACCTGCTGCCCGGCCGCCTCCAGCAGACGCTGCATCTGAGCACCCATGTCATGCTCACCCACCACCAGACAGGCTGGGGAGTCGGTCAGACGATGGGTGGTGCGCACCTCCTTGACGTCATCCTCGAGTTCCTTGGCGATCTGGCCGGTCAGGCTTTGGAAGGCCTTGTCGGTCTCTTCGTGCTGCTTCTTTTCGGCCTCATCTTCCAGATCGCCCAGATCCAGTTCACCCTTGGCGATGTCCTGGAACGGCTTCTCGTCAAACTCGTTCAAATGACCCATCAGCCATTCGTCAACGCGATCCGACAACAGCAGCACTTCAATGCCCTTCTTGCGGAACACCTCGAGGTGTGGGCTGCCCAGCGCGGCCTTGTGCGAATCCGCCGCTACATAGTAGATGGCTTTCTGGCCGTCTTTCATCCGCTCCACATAGTCTTTGAGCGCCACACTCTGGGCTTCTTCCCCGGTCTGTGTGGTGGCGAAACGCAGCAGGCCGGCGACCTTCTCGCGGTTGGCAAAATCTTCTGCCGGACCTTCTTTAAGCACCTGTCCGAATTCGTCCCAGAACGCCTGGTACTGCTCCGGCTTCTTCTTGGCCAGCTTCTCCAGCATGTCCAGTGTGCGCTTGGTCAGAGCTGTCTTCAGGGAGCTTACGGTCTTGTCGTTCTGCAGGATCTCGCGCGAAACGTTGAGTGACAGGTCATTGCTGTCGATCACACCCTTCATGAAGCGCAGATACAGGGGCAGGAACTGCTCCGCGTCGTCCATGATGAAGACACGCTGCACATAAAGCTTCAGGCCGCGCTGCGCATCACGGTTCCAGAGGTCAAAGGGCGCCTTGCCCGGCACATAGAGCAATGAGGTGTAATTGAGCTTACCCTCCACCCGGTTGTGACTCCAGGTCAGCGCATCGTTGAAATCATGCGAAATGTGCTTGTAGAAGGACTGGTATTCCTCTTCCGAGATATCGGACTTGTCGCGTGTCCAGAGTGCGGTGGCGGTGTTGACCTTTTCCAGCTTGTATTTCGGGTCGACCTTCTTCTCTTCGTCGTCCCCTTTTTCTGCGGCTTCTGCCTCGTAGTCGCGAACTTCCATCATCACCGGCACGGAAATATGATCGCTGTATTTGCCGACCAGATTGCGCAGGCGCCACTCATCGAGGAACTCTTTCTCTTCCTTCTTCAGGAACAGCTTTACCTCGGTGCCGCGCTCGGCTTTCTCCACCTGTCCGACTTCAAACTCGCCGCTGCCCTCACTGGACCAGAAGACACCCTCAGCAGGCGCAGTGCCCGCTTTTCGGGTGCGCACTTCTACCTTGTCCGCAACAATGAAAGCACTGTAGAAGCCCACACCGAACTGACCGATCAGGCGGGAGTCCTTCTGCCGATCGCCGCTGAGTTGCTGCAGGAACTCGGCAGTGCCGGAGCGCGCAATGGTACCGAGATTGGACACCACCTCATCATGCGTCATGCCGATGCCGTTGTCGGTCAGCGTCAGCGTCTTTTTCTTTTCATCAAAATCGATACGGATACGCAGATCGCCGTCATTCTCGTAAAGACTGTCGTCTTCCAGGGCCGCAAAGGCCAGTTTGTCGGCCGCATCGGACGCATTGGAGATCAGTTCGCGCAGGAAAATCTCCTTGTTGCTGTACAGGGAGTGCACCATCAGGTGCAGAAGCTGCTTGACCTCGGTCTGAAATTCTCGCTTTTCGGTGGTTGCCGTTGTCATGATGCCGTCCATCCTCATGTTCTGGGATCAGTTGAACAAGTTTTGCAATGGCATGGGTAATGGGGGTGGGGATCAGGAATTCAAGGTTTTGTTGAGTCGACAGAGGACAGTCGACAGATGACAGTGAACAGCATACAGGTAACAGTTCTGCTTTCTGGCAACACCAGGACGAAAGTGCTGTCTGCGAACAGAAACTGGGCTGGGTCCCTTTACTGTCGACCGTCTACTGTCCACTCAAGCAACTCAAAATTCTTAAGGTTTCCCGTTATGCCCCCTGGACCGCCACCGACAGTCTGCACCTCTACAACATGGACCGCTGGAGCGCTGGCTACTTCGGCGTCACACCGGAAGGCGATGTGGCCGCTCTTGATCCGAAAACAGGGCATCAGGTCAGTCTGCCCGCCATTATCACTGCGCTGCGGGAGCAGGGGTTATCGCTACCGGTGCTGGTCAGGTTCCCTCATATTCTGCATGACCGGGTGCACTCTCTGGTCGACAGTTTTCAGCGCGCCATAGCGCTGGAGAACTATCACGGCCGATTTACCCCGGTCTATCCGATCAAGGTGAATCAGCAGTTTGGGGTGGTGCGCGAGATAGTGCGGGGTCAGAAAGCGGCGCTGGACGGCCACATGGGGCTGGAGGCCGGCAGCAAGCCCGAGCTGCTGGCGGTGCTGGCCCTCTCAGAGCCGGGGCGCTCCACCATTGTCTGCAATGGCTACAAGGACCGGGACTATATCCGCCTGGCGCTGGTCGGTCAGCGTCTGGGGCACAAGGTGTTTCTGGTGCTGGAAAAAAGCAGTGAACTGAATGACGTCCTGTCTGTGGCGCGCGAACTTGGCGTAAAACCGCGTATCGGCGTTCGCGCTCGGCTGTCGACCATCGGCAAGGGCAACTGGCAGGATACGGGTGGCCCCAAATCGAAATTCGGTCTCTCCGCCAGTGAAATTCTGCACACGGTCGAGCAACTGCGCCAACACAAGGTTCTGGACAGCTTTCAGTTGCTGCATTTTCATCTGGGCAGCCAGATTGCCAATATCCAGGATATTCAGGTCGGCCTGCGCGAAGCGGCTCGCTTCTACAGTGAGCTGCGCCTGCTGGGTGTGCCCATAGAGGTCGTCGATGTGGGTGGCGGCCTGGGTGTGGACTATGAGGGCACGGCTTCACGCAGCACCTGCTCGATCAATTATTCACTGGATGAATATGCCAAGCGCGTGGTGCATGCCTTCCGGGATGCTGCGCTGGCAAACGACCTGCCGCAGCCGGATATCATCTCCGAATCGGGTCGCGCCATGACGGCCCACCACGCCGTACTGCTGACCAATGTGATTGGGGTGGAGCGCCCGAGGGAAGACGAGGTCAGTGCGCCTGATCCGGACAGTCCGCTTCTACTGCACGATATCTGGCGGAACTACCAGACCCTGGATGACCGGGCGCGCAGCCTGGTGGAAATCCATCATGACCTGGTGACCTATTCCACGGAAATCAATCAGGCCTTTGCGCTCGGACAGGTCAATCTGGCGCAGAGGGCGGACGGCGAGCAGGTATTGCGCGCCACTGCACTGTCCCTGATGAAGCGCCTGAACCCGGCCCGTCGCCCGCACCGGGTAATACTGGACGAGTTGAATGAACAGATGGCGGACCGTGTCTTTGCCAACTTTTCCCTCTTCCAGTCACTGCCCGACGCCTGGGGTGTTGACCAGGTGTTTCCGGTAGTACCTCTTCAGAACCTGGAACAGCAGCCGTTGCGCCGGGCTGTAGTGCGGGACATCACCTGTGACTCGGATGGCCGTATCGACCACTATGTTGACGATGAAGGTGTTGAATCAACACTGCCCTGCCCTCCACTGGACACCGACAGCGGGCTGCTGGGGTTCTTCCTGGTGGGTGCCTATCAGGAAATACTGGGTGACCTGCACAACCTGTTTGGTGATACCAATTCAGTTGATGTACTGCTGGATGAAGAGGGCAAGATGGAGTTGCACAACATGCAGCATGGCGACAGCGTGCGCCGGGTGCTGAGTTTCGTCAATTTCGACCCGGATACCCTGTTGCAGGCGCTGGAAGATCAGGTCAGCGCCTCGGGGCTGGATGAGGCGGCTTCCCGGGACTTCATGCAGTGGCTGCGCGAAGGCATGGACGACAGCACCTATCTGGACCACGGTGACCCGTAAGAGCGGGTCACTCTTCAGCTACAGAATCACGGCCCTGACCGCCTCATCCTTGCGCTCGAGGTAGTGGGTGCTCTGGATACGCCGCACCGTTCTTGAGCGCCCGCGAATCAACAGGGTTTCTGTGGTGGCCATATTGCCCTGGCGGGTAACCCCCTGCAGCAGGTCACCTTTGGTAATGCCGGTGGCAGAAAACACCAGATTGTCCGAGCGGACCATGTCTTCCAGGCGCAGTCGCTGACTGGGCTCGATACCCATGCTCTGGCAGCGCTCAGCCTCCAGTGCCCCGGCCTCTCGATTGTCTGCAGTGTCTTCTTTTGCCTGATGGCGCAGCACCAGCCTGCCCTGCATGTCTCCACCCAGGGCGCGGATAACCGCCGCCGAGATAATGCCCTCGGGCGCACCCCCGATGCAGTACATCATGTCCACTTCACTGTCCGGCACACTGGTCAGTATCGAGGCCGCCACATCACCGTCGGGCAGTGCGAAAACCTTGACGCCAAGACGCTGCAGCTGCTCGATCATGGCGAAGTGTCGTGGTTTTTCCAGAGTCACCAGGGTCAGTTCCTGCAGCGGCTTGTTCAACGCGGTGGCCACTGCCCGGACATTGTTTTCCAGCGATTGTTCCAGGTCGATCACGCCCTTGGCCTGCGGCCCTACAACCAGCTTTTCCATATACATGTCGGGGGCCTTGAGAAAACACCCCTGTTCACCCGCCGCCAGCACGGCAACGGCGTTGGACTGCCCCAACGCCGTCATCCGGGTGCCCTCTATGGGGTCTACCGCTATGTCCACAGCCTCACCGCCGCGGCCGACCTTCTCTCCGATATAAAGCATCGGAGCTTCATCAATTTCACCCTCACCAATAACGATTTCACCGTCTATATCACTGGTGTTGAGCAGGGTTCGCATGGCCGAAACGGCGGCCTGGTCAGCCGCATTCTTGTCGCCACGACCGAGCCACTTGTGGCCGGCCAGAGCGGCGGCCTCCGTGACACGGGAAAACTGCAGGGCCAGATCTCGTTTCATGGCGTCTCTTTCCTCGGTGTGCGCAGGGTGACAAATTCTTCAGCCGATGTGGGGTGGATGCCAATGGTCTGGTCAAAATCGGCCTTGGTGGCGCCCATCGCATAGGCTACGCCGAATCCCTGCATGATTTCGCCGGCATCCGGCCCAACCATGTGCACGCCCAGTACCCGTTCACTGCCCTGTTCGACGATCAGTTTCATGTAGGCGCGCAACGGGTTGCCTGACAGCGTATTCTGCATTGGCCGAAACTCGCTCTCATAGACGGTAATTCGGTGCTCGCGGCGAGCCTGCTCTTCCGTCAGGCCCACGGTGCCGATATTGGGCTCTGAAAACACCGCCGTCGGGATAACATCATAGCGCACCGGTTTGCCGCCTTCGCCAAACCACTGGTGCGCCAGATAGGTGCCCTCTGCCAGTGCCACAGGGGTCAGTTCAGCCCGTCCCACGACATCGCCCAGGGCGTAGATGTTGTCTGCCGTCGTCTGAAACTCGTCGTCGACCAGTATGGTCCCCCGATCATCAGTCTTGATGTCGACGGTTTGCAGACCAAGGCCTTCGGTGTTGGGCACACGCCCGGTGGCACACAGCACCAGATCGGTATCAATTCGCTTGCCATTGGTCAGAGTCACCTGAAAGCCGTCACTGGTCTTCTCTACCGAAGAGACCTGGGTATTCAACTCCAGTTGTAGGCCGGCGGCCTCGTACTGGGTCTGGGCAAAGCGACGAACATCGTCATCAAACCCGCGCAGCACCTGGTCACCTCGGTGCACCAACGTCGTCTCGACGCCAGTGCCATTGAAGATGCCGGCAAATTCAACGGCAATGTAGCCGGCACCGATCACCAAAGCCCGCTTTGGCCAGGACTCCAGATGAAACACTTCGTTGCTGGTGATCAGATGTTCCCGGCCCGGGATGTCGGGCACGAAGGGCCAGCCTCCGGTGGCGATCAGGATACGCTGCGCGGTGATGGTCTCCCCGTTCACCTGGACGCTGTTGGGGCCGGTTATGGTTGCCCTGCCGCGATAAAGAGTACATCCGGCATTTTCAAGCAGGTTACCATAAATACCATTCAACCTTTTGATTTCACGGTTTTTATTGTCGCGCAGAGTGGGCCAGTCCAGCTCAGGCGCATCGACTGCCAGGCCAAAGCCTGCGGCGTCCGCAAATCCACGACGAAACTGGGCTGCGTAGACAAACAGCTTCTTCGGGACACACCCCAGATTGACGCAGGTGCCGCCCAGGTCGGACACCTCGGCAACGGCAACCCGAGCACCCAGTTGAGCACTCATTCGAGCCGCGCGAACGCCTCCGGAACCTGCACCAATGACAAACAGATCAAAATCCATCAACTACCTCATCGATTTGCAAGGGGATATCTCTTGCCGCCGCTTCAGCGGCGGGCAACTACGCCACGAACGGTCACAGTACCGGACCGGTTACCCTGGCTAAGGGTCAGTTGATCCACTTCAACACCGTAGCTGTCCAGTTCGGCCAGCCAGGCGAGAACCCGGTCAAAGGGCTGATTGTCCAGCCAGAGACGAAGCCCGTCGGCACCGCTCTGCTCAAAGCGGGTCAGTTCAACCGAATTGTTGCCCGCTGTCTGGCTGAGCAGATTGGTCATACTCTGTACGGTATCCACACTGCCGGCATCAGCTCCAGTGATCATCTGAAGACGCGGGGCCGCATGCTGCAGCAGTTGCAGGGCGTCTTCCGCCTGCGCCAGGCTTTGCTCTGCAGCGGCGTGGCGATCTGCCAGTGGTTGCAGGACATAGAGCCAGATCAGAACTGCCAGCAGCCCGCCAGCCAAACCTGACCAGATGGCTTTTTCCTGAGCGGTGTAGGTCGCCCAACGTTGTTGCAGTTGTGCCGGTATCAGTGTCACAGAGCGCCTCCCCCAGTCGTTGCCTGGATTCGGAAGTTGCCCCGGAAGCCATCCTCTGTGCGCCCGGCCGAGTAGGTCACCGTCAGGTTCTGTGCTTCCAGTTCACTGCGCAGCGCCTCCAGATTTTCCGTGGACTGGGCACGAACCTGGATCTGCAGTTCCGAACGGTCTGCCGTGAAGCGCAGTTCTTCGAGCCGAATCTGCTCACCATTCAATGCCGTATTGACTCTGACCAGCAGAGGTAAAAAGGTTCCCCCGTCCGCATCGGTATTGTCACCGCGCGAAATCAAGTCATCGATCTGCTGGCGGACACGCTGGCGCTGCAGGTTCATCGAGCCGTTGACCGCCTCGGCAAAAAGGTTATCGGCCGCAACCCAGGTCGCCTCGGCACGCGCTTCTGTCTGCCGCAGGTCGGCCACAAAATAAAGCGCGCCACTGACCGCCAGCAAGCCCAGCCCCGCCGCCAGGCCGGCAAAGGCTGGCTTCCAGCGCTGGAACGCATTGACCTGCTCATAAGGGCCCGTCAGCAGATTGCGCACGCGCGGGTTTTCCAGCCAGAAATCCGCCAGCATGGGTAGCCAGCCTTCGGCAACCGTCTGCACCGGCTCGAGAGTCGGCCAGGTTTGCTCCAGTTCGGCCACCAGCGTATTGGCTTCGGTGGTCAACTCCGGGCTGACATGCAGGCCCACGGGCCAGTCTGTCTGCCCCTCGGGCACCAGCCGCTCCAGCCAGGCCGAGAGATTCTGTCGGGTACAGGCCATGCCCCGCCCCGGCACACTGACCAGAACGCGTTCTCCCTGCCAGGCAATATGGATTCGATCTCGCCCCCGGGCCGCCAGCAGTTGTGTTTCCAGAACCATGGCCCGCGGCGACAGGCCGGCCGTCTCAGTCAGTCGCAGCAGAGTCTGCACCAATCGATGAGGCAGCGCATAGACGCCCAGCAGGTCCCCAGCCAGCGCATCGCCGGGCACGATATGCAGTTCTTCAATATCCTGCGCGGTCTGCGCTTCAAGAATGAACGGCAGAGACCGGCTGAGAAAGCGCCGTTGCCGTTTCGGTACTTCCACGGCGGTGTGCAGTGCCGCTTCTGCAGGCAGCACAAAAACCACCTGCGGTTGCAAGGGTGCCAGTTCCGCAAGTGCTTCCGCCAGTTCCGGTTCAGGGCCACTGGCCGGTGCCTGTCGTTCCCCGTCTTCGATCAGCAGCCAGTTAAAATGCTGGGCTCGAGCGTCGGGGCTGATAAATAGGGTCTGTGCTTTCATGGAAGCCTGTCAGTTATCCGGGTTGTCATTGTCGTCATCCGGGTCGCCACTGTCCACCGCAGGACCGTCAACGGGCAGGTAATTTCGCTGATAGACTTCGACTGAACCATCGGTCGAGCGCCATAGCCAACTGGTCAGGCTCAGGGTCTGTTCCAGGTACTCCACTCTGGCTTCCAGCAGGAAGTAGGCCCCCTGGACGGTAAACCAGCCTTCTGGCAATTCATCACTGAGTATCTCCATGGCCTCGCGGGTCAGCCAGTCATCCACCTCCTCGAGTCCGTCCTCACGGGCCCGCTCCAGAGCCAGCCACTGGTCTTCTCCGATGTCCGGATGCAAGGCGCGCAATACGGGCTCGGAAACCAGGTTCAGATCAATGCGCGAGGTGGGTGGCAGGAAGGTGCCCCAGCCTTCTATGTCGAGTTCCGGCAGCGGTTGCTGCTGCGGCATCAGCAGGCGCAACTCGCTGGCATCGGCAATCGGGTAGAAAGGCGGTCGGTAGCCGGGTTCCACCAGCCGGTATTCGAATTCGGCTCCGCTGTCCGGATCAAACCAGTCCGCCAGTCGCTGCAGCCAGCCGCTGTCCTGCCCGTGCTCGCTGAGCAGTCGCTGTACCTGTTCCGAAGCCTCATCAACACCGGAATCAGCGTGCAACCAGTTCAGATTGTAGCGTGCTTCCAGCGGGGTCAGGCGGAATACGGCCTCACCAGGCTCCAGATCGAACGGGTCCGACCACTCTCCCCAGTCTTCCGGCAACAGCGGCGTGTCCAGATCGCGCTGCAGTTCGGCGCGCCCCAATGCTTCGACGCTGAGCAGCCAGGCGCGGGCCTGGCCACTGTCGAGCACATGGCGAGTGCCCGAAATGCTGAGTTGCTGGCGATAGGTCAACTGGATGGCCAGCGTCATCAGGATGGCGAATACCAGCAAGACCTGAATCAGTGCAACGCCCGATTGCCGCTTCATTGCGACGCCTCCTCGGGCAGCAACGCGCCAGGAACAGTCCATACAAACCGGGCAGGTGAGAAGCCACCGAAGTCGATGGTGACGGTAACCGCGCGCAGACTGCCCGGCTGCTCTCCCCCAACCGGTTCTGTAGGTGGCCAGGCATCGAAGTCTTCCATGCTCCGCTCCTCATTCAGTCCCCGGAAACTGAACTCGATTTCGCCCAGCGGGGCCAGAATAACCTGCTCCCGCCAGGGGTTTTCTGCCTCGGCTTCCAGATGTTGGCGATATCGTCTGATCAGGCAATCCCCCTCGAGATCATTGCGGTTGGCCCACTGTTCGGAGGTCAGACCCATGCGGCAGCGTTCATCATCTATCGGGACCAACTGGTACTCCACGCGCTGCAGGTCGGAGCGCAGTTCGGGATTGATGGCAGAGCGTCGCCAGCCATGCCGGGTCAATGTCAGGAGGGTCTCTTCATTGCTGACCAGCGCCGGCTGCAGATTGCCGAAGTCGTCGGCGACCTGCCGTTCGGGAACATGCTGTTCGAAGTCCTGGCGCAGACGATCCTGCGCCAACTGCAGACGATCCAGCGCTTCCAGACGTTCGGTCACGCGTTCTCGGGTCATGCTGAATTGAATGACCATGGCCAGGGTGCCACCCGCCAGCAGCACGGTGACCACCAGAGCAATCATCAACTCCAGCAGCGTGAAACCGCGCTGGCGCCGCCTCACAGCGACCTCGGCAGCAGTGCCACGAGTTCGTCCATGCGCGTCTCGCCATCGTCCAGATAAACCCGCACGGTGACCCGGCGCAGGTACTCGCCATAGGTGTCGGACTCCGGGTCTTCCACCGACCATTCGACAATCCAGTCGCGACCGAAGTTGGTGACGTCATCGCTGTAGTCATTGATTGCCGGCAGATCGGACAGGCGCAGCTCATTGAGGTGGTTTTCGGCAACCCAGCGGGCCAGAGTCCGGTCCTGCAGGCCCTCGGTGTTGCGGATACTCTGGGTGGCAGTCAGCGTCAGGCCGGAGGCAATGACGGCAAACACGGCGAGAGCGATCATGACCTCCAGCAGGGTAAAACCGGCCAGTCGGTTGGGTGTCGTTCTATTCATTGGCGGCCCGCCACTGGGGTCGATTGAACCCATCCGAGACCAGGCGCTGCCAGAGTTCGCCGTCATCGGCCCAGATCAATTCGAGTTGCCAGGGGTTGTCGCTGGTGCCATCAGGTCTGATCAGCACGTGCAGCGCATCGGCTTCGGGCACTTCTCCGGTCCAGGACGGCAGCATCATGGACTCGTTGGTAAGGCCCAGTCTGAACTCCAGGCTATCCGGCAACTCCCAGTTGTCCACAGGTTCAGCGATCACCTGCTCATCTCCCTGCTCATCCAGGGTCAGCGCCAGTGAATACAGATGAACCTGATCCCGGTACCAGTGCAGGGCATAGTCTCGCCGTTGCAGACGAGCGGTGGTATAGCCCTCAAGAATGAAACTTTGCAGCTGCGGCATATAGCGCTCATGGCTCCGCTCCCGGTTTTCGGGTGCCAGGCCCAGTGCGACCAGAGAGACGACGACCGACATGATGATCAGAACGGTGAGCAGTTCCAGCAGCGAAAACCCGGCGCTCAGGCCCCGGACCGATCTGCGCTCATTCATCATCCAGGCTGGAGAGGTCGGCATCAAAGCCGTCACCACCGGGTTGGCCATTGGCGCCATAGGAGATGATCTCGACACGATTGCTGCCGTGATTGACATAATCATAATCATTGCCCCAAGGGTCCCGGGGCACGGACCGAAGATAAGGGCCGCGCCAGTTGCGCGGCGTCGGTGAACCCGAGGGTTCGCTCATCAGCGCATCCAGGCCCTGCTCGTTGCTGGGGAAATGGCCATTGTCCAGACGGTACATCTGCAAGGCATTCTCGACACTGTTGAAGTCGGCCCGCACGGCCTGAACCCTGGCCTCATCATCGCGGCCGATAAAGTTCTGTGCCACCAGACCAGTGATAACGGCGATGATAACCAGCACTACCATCAGTTCAATAAGGCTAAAACCCGCTTCGCGTCGACCCTGTTTCAACATGTGTCCCGTTCTCTCGTTTCTTTGAATTATGGCCCGACTGGCCTGTCAGATCATGGTGTTCATCTGCGTCAGAGGCAGCACAACGGACAGCACAATCACCATCACGATGGCACCCATCAACACCAGCATCAGAGGCTCCAGCAGGCTCATGACCGTGGTGATGAGATCCTTGAGGTTTTCCTCCTGGCTGCGTGCAGTGCGTGCCAGCATTTCATCGAGTTTACCGCTGGCCTCGCCACTGGCAATCATGTGGACCATGATCGGCTGGAAATAACCAGCCTCGGACAGTGCGCGACTCAACGACCCTCCTTCACTGACCTTTCGGGTCGCATCCTGCACGGCTTGTCGGATGGGCAGATTGGTCACCACCGAGGCTGAAATGCGCATGGCGTCGACCAGAGGTACCCCGCTGCCGGACAACATGGCCACTGTACTGGCAAAGCGTGCGGTGCTGAAGCCACGGATAAGGCGCCCAATGAAAGGTAGCCGTAAATACAGCCGATGCATCAAGAAGCGGCGCTTCTCACTACGATTCCAGACAATGAACAGTATCACTGCCGCAACGATCACCCCGATCATGTGCAGCCAGTAGTTGTCGAGGAATTCAGTGGTGGCAATCAGCGCCCTTGTCGGCGCGGGCAGAGCCTGACCACTGCTGGCGAACACCTCGAGAATGCGCGGTACCACACTGTTGAGCAGGAAGACGATAATCCCGATGGCCGCCAGGCTCAGTATCACCGGATAAGTGGCTGCCATCTGCAGCTTGCGCCGCGTCGCATCCTGCTCTTCGATATAATCTGCCAAGCGCAGAAGAACCAGATCCAGCTTGCCGGATTGCTCACCGGCATTGACGGTGGCCTGAAACTGGTGATTGAACGCGCGCGGGTAGGTCTCCAGACCCTGGGCCAGACTGTAGCCTTCCATGACCCGGGCACGTACAGCCAGAAAGATAGACCGGATGCGGCGCTGTTCATTCTGTTCGGCAACCGCCTGCAGGCACTCTTCCAGTGGCATGCCTGACCCGACCAGGGTTGCCAACTGGCGGGTGACCATGGCCAGCTCGGCTACACTCAGACCGGGTCCGCGCAGAAAACCGCCACGACTCTTGCGCTCAGCGGCCGGCTCCAGGGCGACCGGAACCCAGCCTTTTTCGCGCAATTGCGCCCTGACCTGGCGCGCACTGTCGGCTTCGATAACACCTTTCTTTCGTCGGCCAGACGCGTCCAGAGCTTCGTACTCGAATGCCGCCATCAGAGGTTCCTGCTCACCCGCATGACTTCCTCGATGGTGGTGAGTCCAGCTTTGATCTTGTGCACCCCATCCGCAATGATATCGGTAGTGCGGGCGCGGGCAAGTCGCCCGAGTTCAAACTCTCCGGCACCCTCATGAATGGCCTTGCGCATCTCATCGTCGATCAGGACCAGTTCATAGACACCCATCCGCCCGCGATAACCGGTGTTCTTGCAGGCTTTGCAGCCCGTGGGATGGTATAGGGTCAGATCGTCTTTATCGCTTAGCCCGAGAAACTGGCGCTCGGCCTTGTCGGGTTTCGCTCCCTGCTTGCAGTCAGGGCACAGGGTCCGCACCAAGCGCTGGGCCAGCACTCCAATCACGCTGGAGGACAACAGAAACGGCTCCACTCCCATATCCTGCAAGCGGGTAATGGCCCCGACAGCAGAGTTGGTGTGCAGCGTACTCAATACCAGGTGGCCGGTCAGGCTGGCCTGAACGGCAATCTGTACTGTTTCCGCATCCCGTATTTCACCAATCATGACGACGTCGGGATCCTGGCGCAGAATGGCGCGCAACCCCCGGGCAAAAGTCATTTCAATGCGGCTGTTGACCTGCGTCTGGCCAATGCCGGGCAGCGAGTATTCAATCGGGTCTTCGACGGTCATAATGTTGCGACTGGCCGAATTAAGGTGTTCAAGGGCGGCATACAGGGTGGTGGTCTTACCGGATCCGGTGGGCCCGGTGACCAGTATGATGCCGTGAGGTCGGGCTATCAGATCACGCAGGCGCCCCTCGTCCTCTTCCATCATGCCCAGGTGTGACAGGGTCAGCCGCCCTGCCTGCTTGTCGAGCAAGCGCATGACTACCCGCTCCCCATGATTGGAGGGCAACGTGGAGACCCGGATATCCACTTCCCGACCCGCCACCTTGAGAGCAATACGACCATCCTGCGGCAATCGCTTTTCAGCGATATCCAGTTTGGCCATGACCTTGATACGCGAGATCAACAACGGTGCCAGTGCGCGCTTGGGCTGCAGCACTTCGCGCAGCACCCCATCCACCCGGAAGCGGATAATCAGCTTCTTCTCGAAGGTTTCGACATGAATATCCGAGGCCGCCTCGTGAATGGCTTCGGTAAGAATGGCATTGATCAGCCGAATTATCGGCGCATCGTCTTCCTGCTCAAGCAGATCCTCGGTTTCGGGAACAGATTCGGCAAGGCTCATCAGGTCCAGGTCAGAGAATTCCTCTGCCTGCTGCATGCGATCTTCATCCTGGCTCTGATAGATGCGGGCGAGTTGCTGTTCGAACTGCTCATCATCCAGGGTATCAAACGGCAAGGTGTCACCATGCAGGCGCATGGCTTCCTGTATCGCAAACGGCGGCGTGTCGCCGCGCACAAACAGCCGGGCACCGTTGGGCGTCCGGTCGATGACCACCCCATGCCGCTTGGCATAGGCAAAGGGCAGTCGGGTCAGTTCCGGTTCAGCCTGGTTGTTGCCAGACTGTATGGGGTCCACGGGCGTATGATTCATATTCATGATGCCATCCAGATTACACCAGATGGCGTTGCAAAGTCTCGGCCACCTGGGCCAGGTTGAGTGGTTTCTCCAGTATATCGTCCATTCCGGCAGCCATGCAGTTGCGCTCAAGAGCCGGAGATCTGGAAGTGGTGATACCCAGGATAACCACGGCATCACCGCCCTCGTCGCGCTCATCGTTACGCAACAGGGCGACCGCTTCATGACCTGACATATCGGACAACTCCTGGTCGACCCAGATCATGTCAAAGCTGTCTTTCCGGTAACGCTCTCGGGCAGCCTTGCCCGAGTCCACCACCACAACCTCGACACCCAGCCGCTGCAGGATCTTGCGCGCCACCATGGCGTTGACCTGATTTTCCTCGACGACCAGCACGCGCAGACCCGCCAGACGCTTGCTCAGCTCATCGACATTCTCTTCTTCCTGCCGATCAATGGGTTTGCGCAGCAACCAGCGGTGCAGGGTGCGACGCGGAATGGGCTTGCTCAGCATCTGCTCGGAGTCAAACCATTCAGACAACAGCGTCTGCTGGGCGGCCGTGACCATCAGCATGGGGCGCAGGCTCTCGTTCTTCTGACACACACCGGAGATACCCTGCAACACTTCAAGCTGAGAGCCACCCAGCACTACAGGTACATTGACCAGCCAGTAATCCGGAATTGCGTTTGACGAGGTGTCTGGTATCGCCGACTCATCAAGCGCTCGCTGTTCAACCGCCATGCCCCAGCTTTCAAGTTCCGCAGCGACAGCGAGCCCACCGTATTCGGGAAACCCGGTAAGCAATGCCGTTTTGCCGTGGAAGTGACGACTGGCCTGAAAAACGCGACCACTCTGAGTCGAGGACTCCAGCGGCAGATTAATATTGACCTGATATCTGTAGGGCGGTTCTGTGTCCAGTATATTCAGCCTTAGCGTGCCCCCATGCTGGCGCACCAAGCTTGAAGTGATCACCAAGCTCAGCATGGTAACATCGATATGGCCGAGAGACTCGAAGCCGCGCTCGCTGCGCAGCAGTGTGTGCATGTCTTCGAGCGCCTGCTCTTCAATATCCGCCTGAAAACGCACGGAGATATCGATCCCGTCGCCTTCACTGGCGTCCTGGACTTTAATACTGACTTCGGGCCCGCTGGACAAGCTTACGGCAAAGGTCGTCAACTGCTTGAACAGTGTGGTGACCTGCCGCGGACTGCCGACCACCCGCTCCGGCACATCCGGCTTCAGGGTATAGCTGAGTTCCACCTCACGGCCATGCGCAACAGGACCGAGCGTCTCCATGACCGACTCCAGGTGGCGAGCCACATTGAAGACTTTTTTTTCTTCACTCAGGAAATGTCCGCGAACCCGCAAGTAGGTGTCGAAATCATCCACCAGCTCTGCCAGTGAATGCGCGCTTTGCGATGCCACCTCGACCAGTTTGCTCTCTTCCTGGCGCAATTTAGCCGTCGATAAAAGACTCAGCATGCCCAGTACACCGTTGAGCGGCGTCTTGATCATGGTGGTCAGGTTAGCCATGAAGCGCTCGCTGTCATCGGCGCGCAGTGAGGCCTGATGCTCGGAGGCGCTGGCCTTGCCCAATTCGTATTCCAGCCGTTGGCGGTTTTCCTGAGATTCCCAGAACTGACGACTGACACGCAGACCGGTACTGCGCATAAAGGCATAAAACAGCAGCACGGCAAGGCCCAGCGTGGTGTATTGCAATTCGAATTGCAGAATGCCGGCAATACCCGGTGGTATCAGCATGATCCGGATATACCAGTCAGCCATTTTCGGATAGGGGGCGAAAATATAGATATGGGTGGCGCAAACGGCTGCGGTGTAGATCCAGACAAAGGTCATGGTGCCTTCATAGCCCGGCAGCACGATGGTCAGTGTCAGATAAGCAGACCACAGGCCGGCGCCCAGGAGCGTGACCAGACCATAGCTGTTGCGCCAACGCGCCGGCCCCCGACCATAGAAATGCTCAAACTGAAGCAGATACAACAGACGCCAGACAGCAACCAGCAGCAGCGTAAGACCAATACCATAACTCTGTACCGGCGTCAGGGCATCGAAGCCCACCAGCCATTCCACATAGAGGAACACCAAGAAGTGTCCGAAGACACTGATTCTGCCCTGCCGGGAGATGGTGTTGTCCACATGGCGCAGGATGCTGCGCTTCTTCTGGATGCTGTTGTCCGGCAAGCGGCCCCATTGCATGCGATTTCAAGTCCTTGGGTGGATTCCATGGGAAGGGCGTAGCATACCGCAGGGCGGGGTCAGGATGAACCATTGTAGTGTCCCGAGTGGTTAATTCGGGACACTACAAGAAGGCGCCAGCCGCCCGGCGGGGGCATTGAAAAGGCCCGGGTCTGGCTGACGCCTCTCGCTGTAAGGACAAAAAGCTTTTAAAGGGCCTTCTCAAGTTCAGGCAGAACATCAAAAAGATCACCTACCAGGCCATAATCCGCCACTTGGAAAATCGGCGCTTCTTCGTCCTTGTTGATGGCCACGATGAACTTGCTGTCTTTCATCCCGGCAAGGTGCTGGATCTGACCGGAAATGCCCACGGCAATATACAGCTCCGGCGCGACCACTTTACCGGTCTGCCCAACCTGCATGTCATTGGGGACAAAGCCCGCATCAACCGCTGCTCTGGACGCACCAATAGCCGCATTCAGCTTGTCGGCAATACCGTCCAGCAACTTGAAGTTGTCACCATTGCCCATACCGCGACCACCGGAAATCACTACCTTGGCAGAGGTCAGTTCCGGCCGGTCCGACTGCGCCAGTTCTTCGCCCACAAACTCGGACAGGGTCTGGTCAGAGACCACATCGACGGGAACAACGTCACAGGCACCCTGCTCGCCTGCGGCATCAAACGCAGTGCCACGGACGGTGATGACCTTTTTCGCCTCGTCAACTCTGACACGGGCAATGGCATTGCCGGCGTAGATAGGCCGGGAAAATTCATCGGCACCGTGCACTTCAATAATGTCGGAGACCTGCTCCACATCCAGCAGCGCAGCAACGCGCGGCATGAAGTTCTTGCCGGTCGTGCTGGCCAGACTAATGATGTGTTCATAGTCGCCAGCGAGTTGAACCACGAGATCAGCCAGTGGTTCAGCCAGCGCGTGTGCATAGGCAGCATTGTCGGCGACACGGACCTGAGTAACGCCTGCCAGCTTGGCGGCTGACTGTGCCACTTCGGATACATTCTCTCCGGCAACCAGAACATGAATGTCACCACCCATCGCCTGGGCCGCGGTCACCGCATGTGCAGTGCCTTCGGACAGTTCGCCCTGGTGATGGTCCGCAATCAACAGAATACTCATGATCAGATCACCTTCGCTTCGGATTTCAGTTTCTCGACCAGTTCATCGACACTGGCCACCTTGCCACCACCCTTGCGCTCTGGTGGCGGTGTGACTTTCAACGTGGTCACGCCGGTTTTCAGGGTAATGCCCAGGTCCTCCAGAGACTTCTTGTCCAGCGGCTTGCGCTTGGCCTTCATTATGTCCGGCAGCTTGGCAAACCGCGGCTCGTTCAGTCGCAGGTCCGAGGTCACCACGGCCGGCAGGCTGAGGCGAATGGTTTCCAGGCCGCCATCTACTTCGCGGGTGACCGAGACCTTGCCATCGGCAATAGCTACCTTTGAGGCAAAGGTGCCTTGCGGCAGACCCGTCAGTGCAGCGAGCATCTGCCCGGTCTGGTTGTTGTCACTGTCGATGGACTGCTTGCCGAGGATGATCAGCTCGGGCTTTTCTTCACTGACGACGGCCTGCAGGGTCTTGGCCACCTGCAGCGATGTCAGCTTCTCGTCATCTCCGGTAGTGACCAGAATACCCCGGTCCGCACCCAGAGCCAGGGCCTGTCGGAGTTGCTCTTCCGACTTGGCGGGCCCAATGGAAACCACCACGACTTCCGAGGCGATGCCCTGCTCTTTCAGGCGCACGGCTTCTTCAACCGCAATCTCGCAAAATGGATTCATGGCCATTTTCACATTGGCCAGATCAACGTCAGTTTCATCGGGCTTGACCCGGACCTTGACGTTGTAGTCGATGACGCGCTTTACAGCGACCAGAACTTTCATAAGCAGGCTCTCTGTTTATTCAATACTGCGCATAGTTTATGCGGTGCAATGATTCGATGAAATGACGTTTATGGCAAAGTCATGACATTCGGGTGCCCGTATCATGAGACTTTCGCTGCGCAAATTCAAACACTCGTTTGAATTATTGAGGACGCAGGTTATAGTAGCGCACATTCTCGACGCATTAGGGGTTCAGAGGTTATGTCAAACGAGACCCAGGAAGAAGCAATAGAACGCGAATCCATGGAATTCGATGTGGTTATTGTCGGTGCCGGCCCATCTGGTCTGAGTGCCGCCATCCGACTGAAGCAGTTGGCCGCAGAAAAGGAGCAGGAGCTCAATGTCTGCATCCTGGAAAAGGGATCGGAAGTCGGCGCGCATATTCTCTCTGGTGCCGTGTTCGAGCCGACTGCCCTGAACGAACTGATTCCCGACTGGAAAGACAAGGGCGCGCCTCTGGACACCCCCGTTGCTGGCGACGATATTATGCTGCTGCGCAATGCGCAGTCAGCCATCAAGGTGCCCAACTTTCTCGCCCCCAAAACAATGCACAACGACGGGAACTATATTGTGTCCCTGGGCAATGTATGCCGCTGGCTGGCCGAGCAGGCTGAAGCGCTGGGCGTGGAAGTATTTCCCGGCTTTGCCGCTCAGGCGCCCTTGCTGGAAGACGGCAAGGTGGTGGGTGTGCTGACCGGTGACATGGGGCTTGGCGCCGACGGGAAGGCCAAGGACAGCTATATGCCGGGCATGGAGCTCCGGGCACCGATTACCCTGTTTGCCGAGGGCGCACGCGGCCATATCGGCAAGCAACTGATTCGCGAATTCAAGTTGGATGACGGGTGTGACCCGCAACACTACGGGCTTGGCATCAAGGAGCTCTGGGACATCCCGGAAGCCCAGCAACAGCCTGGCAAGGTGGTGCATGCCACCGGCTGGCCGCTGCGTGAGCACGGTGCCAATGGCGGCGCCTTCCTCTACCACCTGCAGAACGGGCAGGTAGTGCTGGGGCTTATCACCGACCTGAACTATGAAAACCCGCATCTGTCGCCGTTTGAAGAGTTTCAGCGCATGAAACACCATCCCGCCATTACCGCCATCCTGAAAGACGGCAAGCGGGTATCCTACGGGGCGCGTGCGATTGCCAAAGGGGGCATCCAGTCGCTGCCCAGAATGAACTTCCCGGGCGGTCTGCTGATCGGCTGTGATGCCGGTACGCTCAACTTTGCCAAGATCAAGGGCAGCCACACGGCCATGAAATCCGGCATGGTGGCGGCAGAGGTGATCTGGGAGAAGGCCTCAAAAGGCCAGATGGATGCTGGGGCAGTGCTGCCCTATGATGAGGCTTTCCGTGACTCTTGGGCCTGGAGAGAACTGTATCAACAGCGCAACTTCGGCCCGGCCATGCACCGCTTCGGTAATATTATCGGGGCGGCCTACGCCTTTATTGATCTCAATATCTTCGGCGGCCGCCTGCCCTGGACCTGGCGTGACCCGGTGGCTGATCACGAGAGCCTGAAATCGGCCGCGCAACAACCTGCCATCACTTACCCGAAACCGGACAATACCTTGAGTTTTGATCGGCTGTCGTCGGTGTTCCTGTCCAACACCAATCATGAAGAAGACCAGCCGGTCCATCTGCAACTGAAGGATCCGAGCCTGCCGACCGGCAAGCACTGGGATGAATACCTTGAACCGGCGCAGCGATATTGCCCGGCCGGGGTCTATGAAGTGGTGGAAGAAGGCGGCGAGAAGCGATTCCAGATCAATGCGCAGAACTGTGTGCACTGTAAAACCTGTGACATCAAGGACCCCAGCCAGAATATCAACTGGGTAGCACCAGAAGGCGGCGGCGGCCCCAACTACCCGAACATGTAGGGGTGGCCCAGGGGCGGCGGCGTCTACAGCTCTCCCAAAGGCCAGGCCTGACCGGCGGCGCGCCAGACGAGCACCCCTTCAGGGGTGCTTTCTCCAGCGTACGCCGCTTCGTTGACCAGATGGTAGTAGAGGTTTCTGGTCAGACGGGCACCCAGATCCTGTTCAAGTGGCACCCAGGGCCGGCTGGCGCCGCTGACGTCAGTTCTAAGGGTCCAAGGCGTCTGCAATACCGCGCGCTCCCCGACATTGGTGAGTACCTCTACCCCGTCTTCGCGGGTCTGTGCATCGGTCACCACGAACGGCGCGTCTTCTACTTCGATTTGCATCTTTTCTGCCGGTGTTTTCAGCCAGTAGGTGTCGTCTTCACAGATCAGCACGCTGGCCAGCAGCCGCACCAGACCTGCCCGGCGAATCGGGTCGCCTTCATGCCACCACTGCCCTTCCCGGTCAATCCGGATATCGACGGTGCCGACAATGCCCGGCTGCCACAAATGTGTGGGCGCTCTGCGAAAGGGCGCATCAGGGGCCGGCTCACGACCCAGAGCATCAAGATTGAGCATGTCCCGTCATCCTCCGTGCACAGTCCCGGGCCAGCCATTTGGCAAACTGCCGTCGCCCACCGGACAAACCGGAGAACTCCGGATCCCGATACAGGCGCAGCCAGCCCTCCCAGTAACACCAGATGCCGGCGACGACCTGCCGACTTTCTGCAGGCGGGCAGCCTGCCACCCGATGGGTAACCGTGACCATGCGATCGAGCACCGTCGAACGCAGGGCCTGCCAGTGATGGTAGCGGCGCAGATCCGGCGGTGAGGCGCGCAGCCGCGTTTCCATCTGCTGCAGAGCGGCCAGTTTGTCAGGATATTGGAAAAGGCTGCGAAAGAAGTGATACCAGGCGTCTTCATCGGCCAGATTCGACAGCTTGTCCAGCCCATCGAGTCGCCAGCGCTCTTCCTCCAGCAACAATCCGCTCCAGACATCCTCGCGCCCGGAAAAATACTGATAGAAGGTTGCCTTGCTGACGCCCGCTGATTTGAAGACCTGGGTGGCGGTGACCGACTCGGGAGTAGACCGTATCATCAGATTGAGCGCCGCGTTCAGCAGCGTCATTTCGGGTGCCGGGAGATCCGGGTTGTGGTAGACCGCAGTGCGCATGGCCGTGCGCTCTAAAGTGTATGAGTCGGACGATCAGAATTCATGGCACCGGCCAGTTGGGTTTCAATTCTGTCCTTGGCCAGTTCACTCTTGGCGCCGAATTGTACGCCTATACCGGAGGCTCGATTGCCCTGGGCGCCACGTGGTGTTATCCAGATTACCTTGCCGGTGATCGGTATCTTTTCCGGCTCATCCATCAGGTTGAGCAACAGAAACACTTCATCGCCCAGCTTGAACTTCTTGTTGGTGGCAATGAACAGACCCCCACCGGATACCCAGGGCATATAGGCTGCATAGAGAACGGCCTTGTCTTTCATGGTCAGTTGCAGAATACCACTACCCGGGCCCATGCCTTACTCCTGTTGCGCGCGCTTCATTATTTTCGGAATGCTAAGCCAGAACTGCTCCAACAGCAATTGCCAGTTCAGATTGTTGCCGGAGGCTACCTGCTCACGCAAGGCCTCGGCGTCATCATGGATTTGCATCCAGAGAGCGGGCTGCGGATATCGGGCAACCAGTGCCTGCAGTTGCGCCACCTGGTCCCGGTTGCGCACCCGACCCGTGTCGCCCGTCTGCACCAGGGTGGCCAGATCTGCCAGCCAGGGCCGCCAGATGTCCAGTACGACCTTAGGTTCCTGACGAGACAGCGTTTCCGGGCCCTGCAGGTCACGACGCGGTTTCTCGAGTTGACCCAGCAATTGGTTGAGACAAGTCTCACGCAGCTCAAGATAACTGTCATCCGCCATCTCCAGCGCGCGGCAGGGTTGCTGGTCTGACAGTGCCAGTGCAAGCTCGGCTTGCTCCGCTGTCAGCCCCTGCCCCTGCAACCAGGCCAGCCCTTCCTGTGCTGCCGGCACCGGGCAGCGGAACCATTGCAAGCGACTGCGAATGGTCGGTAACAACTGAGCCGGTTCCTCGGTCTGCAGAACAAGATAGGTCCCGGCGGGGGGCTCTTCAAGTACCTTGAGCAGGGCGTTGGCCGCCGCCATGTTCAGCCGGTCGGCAGACTTCAGTACTACCACCTTGTTGTGGCTGTGCTGGGGCCGACCCTGGCTGAAACCGACCAGTTCGCGCACCATGTCTACCTTGATCTGCTGGCCCTTGCCTTCCGGCGACAGCGTCAGGCTGTCTGCATGATTACCGGCCAGACGCAGCTCGCAACTATGACAGGTGCCACAGGGCGCCTGCTCAGCGTGTTGACAGAGCAGCACGGCTTCCAACCATTGTACAAATCGGTCGACACCCAGGCCGGCGCCCCCGCTCAGCAGCAGACCGTGCGGCAACCGTTGCTGCCGATACTGCTGGCGCAACTGCGCGCCGGCGTCTTCCAACCAGGGCAGCCCAATCATGCGCGCAGCAACTCCAGACGACTCGCGATATCCACCTGCACATCCTGCAGAGGCTTTGAGGCATCCACCACCTGGTAACGCCCTGGTGCTGCGGCAGCTCGATCGAGATAGATCTCCCTGGCCCGATGGAAGAAGTCGACTTTTTCCTGTTCGAACCGGTCCAGGCCACCCCGCGCCCGGGCGCGGGTCAGGCCGACTTCGGGCGGGGCATCCAGCAGAAAGGTGCAGTCCGGACGCAGGTCGCCCTGCACCAGTTTCTCGAGCGTCGCAATACTCTCCAGCGGCAGGCCACGCCCGGCGCCCTGATAGGCATAGGTGGCATCGGTAAAGCGGTCACACAGCACCCAGGTACCCGCTTCCAGAGCGGGTGCGATCAGGGTATTCAAATGCTGCGCCCGGGCCGCGAAAATCAGCATCAATTCACACCAGGGGTCTACCCCTTCTTCTCGCGGTGCCAGCAACACGTCGCGCAGTTCTTCCGCCAACGGTGTGCCGCCTGGCTCCCGGGTCAGCAGGTACGGGATACCCTGACCCTGAAGCCAGTCCCTGACAAAGCCCAGATTGGTGGTTTTGCCCACACCCTCCAGGCCTTCCAGAGTAATGAAGCGGCCGCGCTGCTGCCCCATCAGCTTCCCCCCTCCGGCAGAGTGGCTGGAGGAGAACTGCGATAGTCTTCACGGCGTTGCAACTGGTAGCGCCGCACGGCGGCATTGTGCTCCACCAGGGTGTCGGAGAAGTGATGAGTGCCGTCACCGCGTGCCACAAAATACAGTGTCGAGCCGTCTGCCGGATGCAGGGCCGCATTGATCGAGTCACGTCCGGGCATGGCAATGGGCGTTGGCGGCATTCCGTCTATACGGTAGGTGTTCCAGGGCGTCCAGGTGTCAAGGTCGCTGCGCCGGATGCGCCCGTCATAATCTTCGCCCATACCATAGATCACCGTCGGGTCGGTCTGCAGACGCATGCTCCGGTTTATGCGTCGGGTAAAGACACCGGAAATATCATGACGCTCCCAGGGTGCGCCCGTTTCCCGCTCGATAATGGAAGCGAGGATCAAGGCTTCATAGGGCGAATTCACTGCGGCATTGTCGCTGCGCTGTTCCCACTCTTCTTCCAGTATGCGCGCCATGCGGTCGCGAGCCTGGCGCAGGATGCTGATGTCACTGTCACCACGACCATAACTGTAGGTATCGGGATAGAGCCAGCCCTCGGGATGTTCTTCGGAGAGTTCCAGCAGCGTGGCCACTTCTTCATCGCTCAAGTCCGGCAACTGGTGGTCAATGTTATCCACGCCGGCCAGCGCCTCGCGCCACTGGCGGAAATGCCAGCCTTCGATAAAGGTAATCCGGTGCTGCACCGTTCTGCCACTGGCCAGCAAAGCCAGCAGATCGGGCAGAGGCAAATCAGCCGGAATGGCATATTCGCCGGCCCTGATACTGGTCTGTTCGGTCAGTCTCGCCCAGTAGTAGAGAAAGTCGGCATGCGGGTAGATACCCTCATTGGCCAGCATCCGCGTCGCGGCACGAAAAGAGGTGCCGCGTGGGATCTCGAGGATCTGCTCCTGCGCATTCTGCGTGGGTGTTTCATACAGCGAATACAGCCAGCCACCGGCGATTGCCAGAGAAATAACCAGCAGCAGAAAAATACCGGCGATAAAGCCCTTGATCCATTTCATGAAAGTAATTGCCTGATGGCTTGAAGTGTTGTCGTCAGTTGTGGCAGCGCCAGATTGTAGCGGCTTCCGGCGAATTCGTTAACCACCTGTGCCCCAAGGGCATTGAGAACCAGGGCTGCATCGGCGCGTTGCAGTGCTGCCGGAGGTAAATCACCCTGAATGACCGGCCACCCTTGCACTCGGGCGAAGTCCAGCAACCAGTTCAGCAGTGTTCCCTGCACGCCGTGCCGTTCCAGCGACGGCGCACAGAGCTGACCATGGCGCCAGAACACGAGATTGCCGCTCAGCCCTTCACGCAGATAGCCATCCCGATCGCAGCGGATCTGGGCGGCTCCATCCCGGTCTGCAGCCACGACCTGGTCAACCCGACTGGTGTGTTTGACCGCCGGCCCGGGGTTTTCAACAATCGGCTGCTCGGCGAGCGCCAACCTTTTCAGTGTTCTTACCGGCTCCGGCACTGTCGTGGACCACTGCCACAGCGTGACCGGAATTCCCGGGTGGGACGCATAACCCCGCTCAAGCTGCTGGTGTGACCACTGGAAGCGCACGCTGGCCGGCTGTTTCGGCAAGTCGGCTTCAATGCGCACTGCCAACTCGGAGCGAAAGCTGCTGATAACCTGCCCCGAGTCATAGCCCAGCCAATCAGCACCGCGTTTAAGTCGGGCCTCATGGAAAGACAGCAGTGGGAAGCGCTCGCCATTCCAGCGCAGTGTTTCAAACAACCCCTGACCCAGCAACTCCGCCCGGCTGATGATACCGGGCTGTTCCGGGTGTCCATCAATCAGGCGAAGGCTGGCCCGATGTTCAGTCATTCAGTTTACTGAACACCAGAGTACCGTTGGTACCGCCAAAGCCAAAGGAATTGGTCATGGCATGCTGAATCGGCATATCACGGGCGCTGCCCCGGATATAGTCGAGATCACAGCCTTCGTCGGGATTTTCCAGGTTAATGGTAGGCGGTGCTACCTGATCACGAATGGCCAGAATGGCGAAAATGGCTTCCACGGCCCCGGCGGCACCCAGCAGGTGACCAATCATCGACTTGGTCGAACTCATGCGAATCTGCTTGTAGTCAGCCCCGTAGAGAGACTTGGCCGCCTGACTTTCTGCCTTGTCCCCATTGGGCGTAGACGTACCATGCGCATTGATATAGTCAATATCGGTGGCATTCAGCTTCGCGTCCTGAATGGCATTCAGCATGGAGGCCGCAGCACCGGCGCCGTTTTCGGGCGGCGACGTCATGTGATAGGCATCGCCACTCATGCCGAACCCGGTAAGTTCTGCATAAATATGGGCACCACGGGCTTTCGCCTGCTCATACTCTTCCAGAACCACAACCCCCGCCCCATCGGCCAGAACAAACCCGTCGCGGTCCCTGTCCCAGGGCCGACTGGCGCCTTGCGGGTCGTCATTGCGCGCTGACAGGGCACGGGCCGCCGAGAATCCGCCGATGCCCAGCGGTGTGGACGCATATTCCGCACCACCGGCTACCATGGCATCCGCATCACCATAAGCGATGGTACGCGCAGCATAGCCAATCGAGTGGCTGCCGGTTGTACAGGCCGTGGTAATGGCGATATTGGGGCCTTTCAATCCGTAGCGAATGGAAAAGTTGCCCGCGATCATGTTGATGATGGCGGCGGGAATGAAAAAGGGCGATATCCGTCGCGGACCTGATTTCTCCAGCACCGTGTGGTTCTTCTCGATGGTTTCCAACCCACCGATGCCTGAACCAATGGAACAGCCTATACGACCAGCGTTTTCTTCAGTGACCTGCAAACCGGAATCTTCCATGGCCTGCACCGCCGCGGCGATGCCGTACTGGATGAACATGTCCATCTTCTTGGAATCTTTCCGGTCGATATAGTCACTGGCTTCAAAGCCGGATACCCGGCCGCAGAAGCGTGTACTGAATGTACTGGCATCAAAGTGGTCTATCGGTGTGATGCCACTCTTGCCCGCCAGAATGCCATCCCATGTATCCTTCACATTGCCACCCAGCGGAGACAGCATCCCCAGCCCGGTAACTACCACACGACGTCGAGACATAACTGTATCGTCCCCTCACTCAAGTCTTCGCCAGAAAAAAGAAAAGCCGTACTGTGGTTTCACAATACGGCTTTCAGAAACCCATTTAACGGATCAACAGATCACTGCAGGTGAGCATTGATGTAATCAATGGCGTCCTGAACAGAGGTGAGCTTCTCGGCTTCTTCATCAGGAATCTCGGTTTCGAATTCCTCTTCCAGAGCCATTACCAGCTCAACAGTGTCCAGTGAGTCAGCGCCCAGGTCGTCAACGAAGGAAGCCTGAGGTGTAACATCTTCCTCTTTGGCGCCCAGTTGCTCGCAGACGATCTTCTTTACGCGCTCTTCAACAGTACTCATTATAATGCTCCCTAACAATTTTTAAGCACCTAAACAGGCGCTAGTGTATTAAAAGCCGCGACATCCCCGCAAGTCAAAAAACACTTGCGGAAATTTCACGACTGTTCAGCTCATTCACATGTACATGCCGCCATTGACGTGCAGGGTCTCCCCAGTCACGTATGAGGCATCATCGCTGGCCAGAAATGCAATGGCTTTGGCGACTTCTTCCGCCTGCCCCAGACGCCCCAGTGGCACCTGACCCAGAATCTTGTCCCGATGTTCTTCCGACAGCTCATCTGTCATGTCCGTCTGGATGAACCCGGGTGCCACAGCATTGACGGTAATGTTGCGTGATGCAACCTCTCTGGCCAATGACCGTGTAAAGCCTTCCAGTCCCGCCTTGGAGGCACCATAGTTCACTTGGCCCGCATTGCCCATGGAGCCGATAACCGAGCTCACATTGATAATGCGGCCCCAGCGCGCCTTGGTCATGCCCTTGATGCAGGCTTTGACCACCCGAAAAGCGGAACTCAGGTTGGTATTGATCACGGCATCCCATTCTTCCTCTTTCATGCGCAGAAAGAGATTGTCCTTGGTAATCCCGGCATTGTTCACGATCACCAACGGATCACCGAGATCAGCCTTGATCTGACCCAGGGCAGCACTGATGCTGTCGCCATCGGTCACATTCATGTTGTAACCCTTGCCGGAAACGCCCGCATCCTGCAGATAGGCGGAAATGCGCTCGGCGCCTCCGTCAGACGTTGCGGTACCGGCGACCACAAAACCCCTTTCGGCCAGCTGAAGCGCAATGGCCTTGCCGATTCCCCGGCTGGCGCCCGTGACCAGGGCTACCTTTTTCGTCTCAGTCATGTGCTGCTTTCCTTTTGTTCATTCGTTTATTCGGCCGACAGCGCCTCGGCAAACGAGGCCGGCTGCTCAAGCGGAGTAACGCTCATTTCACGATCAATACGCTTCACCAGGCCTGCCAGCACCTTGCCGGGGCCACATTCATACGCGGTATCGACGCCGTCCGCCGCCAGGTTCTGTACGGTCTTGACCCACTGTACCGGCCGATAGAGTTGCTCGACCAGATTGGTGCGCAGAATATCCACCTGAGTATAGGCCCGGGCGTCAACATTCTGCACAATCGGAATCTGCGCTGTATGCAGATCAATACTGGCCAGTTCGGCGGCCAGACTTTCTGCGGCCGGTTTCATCAGTACACAATGGCTCGGTGCACTGACGGCCAGCGGCAAAGCGCGCTTGGCCCCCAATTCCTTCGCGGCGGCCATACCCTTGTCCACACCGGCCTTGCTGCCCGCGATAACCACCTGTCCCGGCGCATTGAAATTGACGGCTTCGCAGACATCACTGCCTGCGGCGGAGCAGGCTTCGAGAACCTGTTCGTCGCTCAGACCGATGATGGCCGCCATGGCGCCCTCACCGGCCGGTACGGCAGACTGCATGAATTGCCCGCGCTTTTCCACCAGCCGCACTGCATCAGCGAACTCGAGGACACCGGCGGCCACCAGCGCACTGTATTCGCCCAGGCTGTGTCCGGCCAGGTAGTCCGGCGTGGCACCCTGCCGGTCTGTCCAGAGGCGCCACAAGGCCACGCTGGCCGTCAGGATCGCCGGCTGTGTGCGCTCGGTGGCATTCAGTCGGTCTTCGGGGCCATTGCTGACCAGATCCAGCAGATCATAGCCCAGTGCTTCGGAAGCCTCGTTGAATGTGGCGGCCACCAGTGCTTCATTGGCAATGCTCTCGGCCAGCATGCCCACTGACTGTGAGCCCTGTCCGGGGAATAGAAAAGCGCGCTTGCTGTCTGACATGATGCTTGCGTTCTCTTGGTTACGGATTCGTTCAATGGGCGCCATTATGGTAGCCGGGGCACCGGTTGCCAAGTTTGCGGCAGCAAAAGACTTTCAACGCGCCGAAAACAATGCCGGAATGAAGGTCTGCCCTCTGTTCGGTCACCCACTGCTGCCTGGTTTTAATAGTTGTTCCGGCACACCGCTTCGTACCTGTTGTCGAGCCTGCTCAAGGGCCTGGCCAAAAGCCTCTATGCCCGCACTGCCGTGGCTCTTCACCACCCAGCCACGAACACCCAGCAAGGGTGCTCCGTTATGGGCTTCCGGGCTCAGCGCCCGCAAGCGACGTCGATACAGGGCGCTCATCAGCAAGCCCAGCAGTCGACCATGCCAGTGTTCGGTCAGCACCTCGGTCAGGCGCTGCCGGGCAAAATCAACGCTGGCTTCCATGGATTTCAGCATGATATTGCCACTGAAGCCGTCCGTCACCACCAGGTCAACCTGATGCGCAAACAGATGCGCCGGCTCGACGTACCCACGATAGTCCAGACGGTCGTCCACTGCCAGTGCCCTGGCAACCGCACCCAGGCGCTGTCGGGCCTTGCTGTCTTCAGTGCCGATATTGAGCAGACCCACGCGTGGCTTCTGGCGATACTGCCGCGCCTGCAGATACTCGTGCCCAATCTGCGCCAAACGGATCAGATCATCCGGCCGCGGGGCAACCGAGGCACCGGCATCCAGCACCAAAACCTGACCGGTCAGCGCCGGCAACCAGGCGCCCAGTGCCGGCCGACGAATGCCCGGCTGCAGGCCAAGCACCTGACGGCAGCGTAACAGCAGGGTTCGGGTATCCGCCGCTGAAACCACGGCATCAGAGCGCCCCTGCTGATGCTCGCGCAGCAGTCGATGCAAGGCATCATCCGAGGCCGGTTCAGCCAGCAGTTGGCGCAGGGAAAGTGCAGAAGCGGGGTAATGCCGACCATGCTGCCATTGCAGCCTCGGAGTATCGGCATGCGACTCGATGGCCTGCCAGGCCTTGTTCTCGGCGGTATCGCCGAACAGAGTCACATGAACGTCTGAATGACGCTCGAGGAAAGCAAGTACCGCGGGGATAATCACGGCGGGACCCTGGTCACCACCGTGAATATCCACCGCCAACCGGATCAAGGGTTAATGGCCCTGACCTGGATTACTCGTCGCCCTTGTCGACCACTTTACGGCCGCGATAGAAACCATCGGGGCTGACGTGGTGACGAAGGTGCTTTTCACCAGTTACGGAATCTTCAGACAGCGTGGCAGTGCCAAGCGCGTCATGAGACCGACGATTGCCGCGGCGGGCACGCGTCTTTTTGTTCTGCTGAACAGCCATGGGTGTTACTCCTGTTTTTTCCGGCCATTTTTCAAGTTGGCCAGCACACTGAACGGATTGGGTTTCTCTGGCGACTCCGAGGCGGCAGTTTCTGCCGTCTCGGCATCACCGAAAGACGTTTTTATCCGACACTCCCCTTCCGGGTGCATCGGAAATGGCGGCAAGGCCAGAAGCATGGTGTCTTCCAGCAGTTCGGCGAGGGGTATATCCTCACCCGGCGCCACCAGCCAGGGCTCATACTTCTTCGGTACAGAAGTAAGCTGCGCTTCCTCTGTGACCATCATCAGCACAAACCGGGTCTCCATGGCCTGCGTCATGGGGCCAAGGCAACGCTCGCAGGTCATCTGAACCTGCGCACTCACCTTGCCTTCAACCAGGCGGTCCCCTTCATCACTGCGATAGAAGCGTGCCTCTACCTGAACAGCGTCCAGGCCCAACACGGCAGCACTGACACGCGGCAGCAGATGAGGCCGAACAGCCCCTTCAAGAACACCCTCACGATCCGCCAACCGGTAGGGTGCAATAAACTCGGGGAGCTGCGGGTTCGTCATAGGCGCGGTATGATATGCGCGCGTCCTGCCCCTGTCAAAACGAATTGGTGTTTTTATGCAACTTGTCCTGGCTTCAACCTCACCCTATCGCAAGGCGCTTCTGGAGCGCCTGCATCTGGATTTCATCACGGCTCGCCCCGATGCCGACGAAACACCGCTTGGCGGAGAGTCACCGGAAGAGCTGGCCGGTCGGCTGGCGGCACTGAAGGCGCAAAGTCTGCAGGCGGATTATCCGGACAGCCTGATCATCGGCAGTGACCAGGTGTCGACATTGGATGACCTGACCCCGGTCGGCAAGCCTGGGACGGAAGAACGGGCGTTCGAGCAGCTCAGAGCGGCCAGCGGCAGGATAGTGCTGTTTTATACCGGCCTGTGCGTGCTGAACACACGAACCGGCGATGCGGAAAACCTGGTGGATCGTTACGAAATCCAGTTTCGTGACCTGACGGACGAAGAAATCAGGGCCTATATAAGGAAGGAACAGCCACTGGACTGTGCCGGCAGCTTCAAGTCTGAGGGCCTGGGCAGCGCTCTGTTCGCCCGGCATCAGGGCGCCGATCCGACCAGCCTGATCGGCCTGCCGCTGATTGCACTTTGCGAGTGTCTGCGCCGACAAGGCCTGCAAATACCCTGAGCCGCTCTGCGGAATAATTAAATCAGGCCTATGACTGGAGCGCGTGTTCTATCGCTTGCAGGCAGTGAATCTCCGTCGTGTCATACAGAGGTATCGATGTGTCAGCCTGTGCGATCAACATGCCGATTTCGGTGCAACCCAGAATCACGCCTTGAGCACCCCGGGCAGCCAGGGCATCGACAATGTCCAGGTACTGCTGCCGGGAGGCTGGTTCAACGCGACCCTGACACAGTTCCTGGTAGATGATGCGGTGTATTGTTTCTCGCTGCGTGTCATCCGGGATCAACACTTCAATCCCGACCTGCTCCAGCCGTTCTCGATAGAAGGCCTGCTCCATGGTAAAGCGGGTTCCAAGCAGGCCGACACGGCTGATGCCATCGCTCTTGAGCGCCATCGCCGTGGCATCTGCCAGATGCAGCAGTGGTATACCAATCCCCTCGGCGATCTCCGGCGCCACCTTGTGCATGGTGTTGGTACCGATCAGCAGAAAATCGGCACCGGCAGCCTCGAGGGATTGCGCCGCCCTGACCAGTATGTCCGCCGTTCCGGCCCAGTCACCCTGATGCTGCAGCCGCTCAATTTCACCAAAATCAACGCTGTAGAGTACCAACTTCGCGGAGTGCAACCCGCCAAGTCGGGCTTTGACGGATTCATTCAGCAGTCGATAATAGATCTGGGTTGATTCCCAGCTCATGCCGCCCAGCAGGCCAATGGTTTTCATGTCAAAGTCCTTCTCTGCAATTTACGAATTCAGCCGCCAGACCAGCGTTCGGTTGTTGGCCGGCATGGCATGATAAGCCTCCAGTTCAAACCCGCTCCTTTCCGCAAGTGGCAGGAGTTCGTCCATGTCTCGAATGCCCATACCCGGGTCCTGCTGGCGCAGATGCTGATCAAACCGGTGATTGCTGTCACTGGTATGTTCGCCATGATAGCGAAACGGACCATAGAGACAGAAGGCGCCACCAGGCACCAGACATTTTGCCAGCCCCCGAAACATGGCCTCGACGGCAGGCCAATGCATGATGTGGGCGGTGTTGGCAGAAAAAGCGGCCTCAGCCTGCCACGCCGACCAGTTGGTTGACAGCACATCCAGCACTTTGGGTTCCAGCAGGTTCTCCACGCCGGCGGATAGGGCCTCTTCAACCCACAGACGACAGCCCGGCAGGTAATGCGCCTGATCCGTCGGCTGCCACTGCAGCCATCGCATATTGGACGCAAACCAGGCTGCATGCTGACCGGTTCCGGCGCCTATTTCGAGAATCAAAGAGTCGTGATTACCGGGTTGGGGCAACACCTGCTGCAACACCTTCAGAATGGGTCGCTTGTTGTTCTCGCAGGCCTGAGAAAAAGGCTTTTCAGAGCTCATATTGACGAGGGTCCTTGGGCTTGTCCGCTCTGTTATACCGCATGTCCGGGCGCCAATGCCACGTGTCCTGTTCTACTCGGAATCCAGGGACAAGGTAGCTTTCAAACAGGCTGTGCCGGCTTGCACTTCGAAATCCAGAGCACCGCCCAATTCCCTGGCCCGAGTGGTCATGTTGTTCAGGCCGCGGCCGCGCAATATCTTCTGTTGCCCCTGATGATGAGTCACACCATCGTTGCGGATGCTCAGTACCAGTGTGCTGTTGTTGAGGATCATCTGGACCTTGAGATAGCCAGGGCTGGCATGCTTCTGGGCGTTGGATATGCCTTCTGCGAGAATACGCTGGATGTTGATGGCTTGCCGGGTGGTCAGAAGCCTGTTCTGGCAGTCGACAGACTGCTCCCAGATCAACTCGATACCTGTGCTCTCGAGGCGCTGCTCAAGCATCAGCTTCCACTCTTCAAGGCAATCAGACAGTACAACGTCGGCCTCCGGATCCATGGCCTGCATGGCCTCGCGCAACCCTTGCAAGGCATTGCGTGCCAACTGCTCGTATCGTTCGGAAGGTGCCTGGCGAAGCAGCGTCAACAGGTGGCCCCCAACGTCATCATGCAAATCCCTGACAATACGACTGCGCTCCGTCCTGACGGCTTCAATCTCTGCATCGTGCACTGTCAGTATGCGTCGGGTAATCTGCCAGAGACTCCTCGCGTATCCCACGTCATGGGCCGAGAACAGTCGCCGGCCACGTTCAGGATACGTCAAAACCAACGCGCCCTGCCCATGCAGCACGGGCACCTCAAGTTCCGCGCCATTGCCTTGAATTCGTATATCATCAACCGCGTGCCCGAGTTGCTCGATGCCTGCCGGTGAGAATTGCTCGGTCAGCATATGCTGCCAATGTTCGTTGACATCGCGACTGGGCAGCGCGCGGGTTGCGGCCTCAACCTGCTCCACCAGCCGTCGTTGATCAACAGCCAACCCACTGCCAAAACGGCGCAGGCCCCACTGCCGAAGCGGAAAATAGAGCCACCCTACTGATACCACCGCCACACCCAATGCCATCACAGGCTGCAGGTTCAACCAGGCCACCAGTACAAGGTCAACCGCAACCACACCAAGACCACCCAGAAACCATCCCCATATCCTGAGCCACCAGATCTGCACATCAAACAATCGGTACCGGACAATGCCGAACGCAAAGCCGACATAGAGAAGGCTGGCAATCCCGACCATGACCCATTGCGGCATAAGTGCCTCACCGGCCAGCGCTATGGGGATAAAATAAATCGCCAGCCCCAGACCCATACCGATAAGAATGGACAACAGAATCCACTTGAGTACCGCCCTGTCCAGCGGTTCATCACGCGACAGCCGCCACTGAGCGGCGGCGATCAGCACGCCGACGAGGTAAAGTATGAAGATTGGCAGGTAGTGCGTATGAAGTGGCCACTCCATCCATTGTTGCGATGCATTCAGTTGGTAGGCTGTTGCCAGTGCAATCATGACTGCAATGGATCCTCGCTTGGCCAGGCACCTCGGGTAATGCAACATCAGGGCCAAGAGAGAGAAAAGAAACACAGTCAGCCCAATCTGATTCAATTGAGAGAACAGGCGCAGCGTCTCCATGGGCAAAGCGAGTTCGCGTGCGAGATAGAGGCTGTTGAAAACAGTCGCCATCATGAAACCGGCACCAGAGACGACCAAAAGTCGTGCGGCCATAGCGGAGGGCCTTACTGCAACGACAGCCAGGCTTAAGTTCCAGGCAATCATTCCGAAGACATTGAACAGCCAGAAATCCAATGGCAAAGCATAGGCAGGTCGATTATGTGTCAACGGCAGCGTCACCCGGCCACCTTCCGCCAGAATCAGTGTGACGGCCCCTCCCCGCAGAAACTCAGCAACATCTCCTTCCTGATGAAGATAACGGTTGTAGTCTGTAAAAGTCGGCAGACTGGGCGGTTCAAGCAAGGGCTGAAACCCATACAGGGTTTTCTCCGCACCTGTAGCAGGGTCGCTCAAACCGGCCACTGCCGTATTACGCGGCAGCACCTCGCGCAGTGCGCGATGAGTTGACTCTATGACCGGCATGTTGCGCTGCTGATCAAACCCGAACGTCACGCCCATCCAGGGTTGGCTCAGTGCACTGAATACCGCACCGCCCAAAATGAGCAGGGAGAATACCAATCCAGCAACCATAATCGGGATCGGCGCTGCGACCGGCATAGATCGTTCAGGCAGCAGACGACGGATCACGACTCATGGTGCTCGCTGGACACCAAGCCGAGTTTGACTGCCTGCATGGTGGCCTCTGCCCGGCCGGAGACATTCAGTTTGCGATAGATGGACTTGATGTGGCTGGCTGCGGTATTGACTGATACCTGCAGCAGCTCAGCTATTTCACTGCGTCCGAATCCCTTGACCAACAGCAGCAGAACCTCTTCCTCTCGCTCGGAGAGTGGTGTCTGTACGGGCACTCTTTCCTGCTGGAAATGGCGCAATATCCGCCGCGCAATGGCAGGACTCAGAGGGGGTCGCCCTGACAGAATACCGCTGAGACTCTCTACCATGGCACTCTTGGGCTGATCTTTTAGCAAGTAACCACTGGCGCCGGCGCGCAATGCATTGAACAGGTGGCGGTCATCGTCAAATATCGTGGTCACGACCAGCAAGGTTTCCGGACATTGGCTTTGCAGATGCACCACTATATCCAGTCCGTTGCCGTCAGGCAGACTGAGATCAATCAGGGCCAGTGATGGCGTATGCTCTGACAACAGCAGGTAAGTCTGCTCCAGAGTGCCGGCTTCATGCACGACAGGCTCGTCAAATGCTTCCTCGACTATAGTGCGCAGCCAGTCTCTGGTTTCAAGATGATCTTCTACTATAAGAACTCGGCGCATCCCTTACCTATTCTCGCTTTTTCGATCTTTCCACTATGGCGCCTGCAATCCCTGTTGGCAATCACCAGACTGGGTGAGAGACGGGCTAACCCTGTCAACACGAGGCTCGGCAATCCTCTGCTTCAGGTCTATTCGGTTTCAGAGTGCTTGAGACAACCGGCCTCCGTTGCGTACACTTCATCACATAAACTCAATAGAGGACATTGCGGGCATGGCCAAGTCACTGGCAGATCAACTGAAAAGCGCCGGGTTGGTAGATGACAAGAAAGCCAAGCAGATTCAGCAAGAAAAGCGAAAGCAGAAAAAGCAGCAGTTCAAGGGTCAGGCGGCAGAGGACGATACCCGGGCCCGCCTGCAAAAACAGAAGCAGGAAAAGGCCGAGCGCGATCGCCAGTTGAACCAGGAACGCCGTGCTGCCGAGGATGCTCGCGCCATGCAGGCTCAGGCTGCACAGATGCTGCAGCATAATCGCCAGCCGGTCGACGGTGAAGTACGTTTCAACTTTACCGATCCGCGGATCAACAAGATCAAACGGCTCTATGTGACCAGCGAGATTCAGGATCAACTGGCCAAGGGCCGCCTGGCGATTTGTGCCGACGGTGACCAGTACGTAGTCGTGCCGAAAGCCATTGCGGAAAAGGTGGCTGAGCGCTTCCCGGAAGCCCTGATCTCCCTCGCAGACCCCAAAGCCAATGAAGTGGACGAGGACGACCCTTACAAGGACTTCCCGATTCCCGACGACCTGATGTGGTAAGCCGACCCGGTGCAAAAGTGGGCTTCACCAGTTTCAATAACCGTGTCATGAAGAGCAGAACCCTGCCACTGGTGGTACTGGCGCTCATCTTCTTCGGCACATTGCTGTACCAGTTGGCTGATGTAACCCTGGGGCTCTGGTTGGCGAGCCCGGCTATCCTGGTATTCCTGCTCCTGCGCTGGCACGCCATCTCCAACTCGCCCCGCATCCTGATCGGCCTGGCTGTCGCCAGCGCCCTCTCCCTGCCCTGGCTGGATGACTGGCAGGCTGTCCTCTGGGAAGCTTTTGACCGGGCCGGGTATTTTGCAACCTTCCTGATAGCACTGACTTTTCTCCGCCTGGCTGCCCAGCAATCCCCTATGATCCGGCAATGCGGAGAATGGGCCGTCATCCAGCCCCCTCTCAGGCGTTATGGCATGCTGAGCTATGCAACTGCCCTGTTCGGTACCATCCTCAACTTCGGTGTACTGCACCTGCTGGGCCTGATGGTAGTGCGTGGAAATACGCTGGCCGGTGCCTGGGGGCAGGAAACAATACAGCGTCTGCGGCAAAAACGGATGAGCCAGGCTATGTTGCGGGGTTTCGCTGCACTGCCTCTGGCGTCGCCTTTTTCAGTCACTTTGATAGTGCTGCTCACCATGATTCCCGACCTGCGCTGGCAGGCCATTCTGCCCATCGGCATAGTCACGGCCGTTCTCCTTATCCTGATCGGCTGGCTGGAGGACTTTGTCCGACATCGCCACATTCACCCACCCGGTCCGCGCCGGAAACCCCCTGCCGATGCGTGGAAGTCAGCCGTACATCTGGTTATCCTGATCATGTCTCTGGTCGGGGCGGCACTGGTTGTCGAGTCGAGCACTGATCTCTCCTTGCCACTGTCGGTGCTGATCCTGGCTCCCCCGTTCAGTCTGGGCTGGTTTGTATGGCAAGGCCGTAGGGCTGGCTGGGTATCAGCACCGCGACTGACCATGCGACGCCTGCGCAAGACCGTGCCCGGTCAGGTAGTACCCTTGAGTGGTGAAGTCGGCCTGTTGGCGGCAGCGGGATTTCTGGGCTCCGTTGCCACAGCCATGATCAATGTTGATCAGGTCGTCTGGTTGCTGACTTTACTGCACCTGCAGGGGCTACCGCTGCTGATTGCCGCCATGGTGCTGACGATTCTGCTGGGCCAGATCGGTTTCAATCCCATTGTCTCGGTGACGCTGCTGGCCGCAGCTCTGCAACCCGTTGAACTGTTTGGACTGACACAGGAACTGCTGGCTCTCGGGCTGATGTCGGCCTGGTGCCTGACGGTCAACTCCTCGCCTTTCACCATCTCCGTTGCCGTGACTGCCCGCCTGTCGGGGGTAACGCCACGCTATCTGGCTTACCATTGGAACGGCCCCTACCTGCTGATCTGCCTGCTGTTTCTCAGCGTCTGGCTGTATGCCCTGAGCTGGATCTATTGACGACTGCCCCAAACGCATGCTTGCCTGAGTGCGAGCCAACTTGGCCGAAGGTGGTCTTGGGGTGAACCAGCTTCTTTATCTTGCATCCCGCCCGGGATCCTGCTGAACTTGCAACCATGGCGTCAGCACCCGGAGCCCGCGCGATGAAGAAGATCGAGAACGAAAAGGAAATGACCAAAAAGGCACTGGCTCTGGGCATGGTTTATGCCGAAGAGCGCGGAGCAGCGGAATTCGAGCCCACTGATTCAGCGGCCGAGCGCTATCTGTTCATCTATCGGCTGCTGGTGAGAGACGGTCTGATTCAGCCATTGCCTGAAGACCAGGTATCGCAAAAATCCATTCAGCACAAACTGGCTATTTGGGCGTCGAGACAACCCTGAGCAGCTATTTTGACCCTGCTTGCTCTGTCGTTTCAGCCCGCACTCCCGGGGCAGGAAATGGCGTCTTGAAAGTAAACGCCTGCGCCGTCGGGCCTGCCTCGCGCAGCAACGATAACCTTTCTCCAGCCTCTTCAATCGTCGGCAAATGGCCTGCCTTCACCCACCAGAGCGCCATGTGGCTCTCGCGCATGGTGGAAAACCATTCCTTCTTGCGTCGCAGAATCTCCACGTGGGCACTGCGGTACACATAATCGTGCAGTGCGTCTACCGAGGTCCATACCGACAAATTCACAATATGATCATTGCCAAAGTAGTCAATGTCGGTGGCATCACCAGCGTCTGTCTGCAAGCGCCAGACAAACCCTGGAGACCGCTCGGCAAGCGCATTGATGCGCTCGAGGTTGGCGACAAAGTCGGCCAATGGGGGAGAGTCGATGGGGGCCAGCAAACGGGAAATATTCAATTGGGCCAGATGGTATTGCGACATCAGATTCTCCCTGCTTCAAGTGACGGCGGCGTTGCCGGTATTTCCAGACAAAAAACCTCCTGTTTCTGTCACGGACAACTTACCGTATCTGCTGATCTGATCAAGCAGAAAATATTCCCTCGGTTATGCGGCCCACCGCACCAACCCGCTCGAAACAGTCTGCCATTCTCTTGTTTCATTCCGATGATGGTCTGATTTAGGCCATACCATCACGGACCTTTAGACCCGCATATCAGGCTGTTGATCAGCCAGGAATCAACCATGACCAGTGAAGACCAAACCCCCACAAACGGTTCCAGTCCAGCAGCCGGTGACGCGACGCTAAGAACCAAGGATCGTCTTGCCAAAACCGCTCACTCAGGCATTGATTCGGCTTCCGAGGCTGTTCACCCCACAGTCGACAAGGCTGCGGCCGGTGCCCATCGCGCAGTAGAGGGCGCGGACGAATTGGCGGACTATGCTGTTGATGCACTGGAAAGAGCAGGCGTCAAGGGCGACGAGATGATCACCGCCAGCACCAGCTATATGCGCGAGCACCCGCTCGTCACCCTGGGCCTTGCAGTAACCACGGGCTATGTATTGAGCCGCCTGCTGGCTTCGCGTCCGGATAACCGTCCCGACCGATGAGTACCCAGGATGAGTCTCCTGGAACCATGGCTGGGGCCGAGGCCCCATCCACTTCCGGGTTACTGAACAAGGGCATGAGTGGATTGCTCAATGAGTTTCGTTCGTTGGCGCATGACCACCTCGAGCTGGCCGCGCTGGAAACACGTCTCTCGGTCTACACCCTGCTCCGAATGGTCGTTGTGTCCAGCCTGACCGCCCTCGTGCTCGTCAGTGCCTGGCTGGCTCTGGCCGGATCGGCAGCAATGGGTCTGATCGGCAACGGCCTTGATCCGGCTCTGGCGTTGCTGTTTGTTGCTGTGGCCAATCTGTTGCTTGCCGTAATGTGCTGGTTATGGATCAGACGCATGAGTCAATCTCTTGGATGGCCCGCCACACAGCGCGCGATCAAACCAGTGGATACCCCCGAAGAAGTAAAGCGAGGTGCTGAATGATATTTGGAGGCAGTTCTGCCAACCGCCCTCGGGCTTTGCGGGCGCAGATTGATGCAGTAGAGCGCAGAATCAACCAACGACATAGCAGCATCGGCGAAACTCTGGGGAGTCTCAGCACTCGTATCAGACGCCAGGTTGTCACGCCGGGAACGGTAATCACCGCCGGCCTACTCGGAGCCTTACTGCAGCGCAGTCACTTGCTGCAGGGCACGCGCCTGCTGCCCATCATTACTGCAGCCAATAGCGGGCTCCGGCTTTTGCTGATGGCCAGGGCCAACAAACGCAACAGTTCTGGATAGCCCCACCTTGAGATCCGTCCAGGCCTGGACATTGCCTGGCTTCGGGTCTCCCTCAAAATGAGCAGGTAAACCCATGAAAATTCTCTCTCTGGTAAAAATTGTACCGCGGCCTACTCGACCCCTGTCACCTGCAGAGCGAGTCGACGAGAACGCTGCGGAAAACGAGTTCACCTCTGAGGGTGCGCCCTTGCCGTCAAACTCCGCATCCACTGATTCAGCTGAATCCATACCTTCTGAAAAAAGCACCTCTGACTGACCTCTGTTGCTTCAGCATTGCCGGAAGAGCGCTGAGTCTTTTACAACCCATTGCGCTGTATTTCTGGCGCAGCGTGCGTCAACGAACAGAGCACTCAGTGAGGTTCTGCAAGACTTCACGCAGCTCAGCCACCATGTGGTAAACATCCGCAGACAGGCACCAAGGTGCAGGGATGGTTGAGCCTATCTGAACGTCAAGCAAAGGAAATCATGATGAACAAACTTTATCGCAAGACACTTATAGCCACTGCAGTGGCCGCCCTGATGAGCGCTCCGGCCTGGTCAGACACTCATGACATCGATTCAGATCTCGATGCCGAACAACCCATGGATTCGCAGTCTCAGGACGAGCAGTCCGACGACACCTGGAATGATGAAGAATTCGGTTCGGATGATGGCATGGACGGCATGGGCGACCATGGCGACAGTACCCTGATGAGCATGACACCTGATGAACTGAATGGCATGGAAGTCATCGGTGCGGATGGTGAGTCAATCGGCGACATCAGTGAAATTGTCGGCAGTCTGACCGATGATGAAGCCTATGCCGTTGTCACTCATGGTGGCGTTCTGGGCATCGGATCACACGAGTTTGTCATTCCACTGAGTGAACTGACTTCAGTGAATGAAGACCAGGTGCGTGCCAATTTCAACGAGAGCGAAGCAGACATGCGTCCAGACTATGATTCCGACAGCTATGCGGAATTGGACTCTGATCGTCCGGTCAGCGAATACTCTTCAATGAACCAGTGATCAACGCGCTCGATTCAGTAGGCAAGGAACGCCGTCTGAACCGAACGAAGGATTGATTGGCTGAATCAAGAAAGAGCTGAGGCTATTCCCGCCTCAGCTCTTTTTTTGTTGTTTTACGGCCAGCGCCACACCACTGACCGCCACCGCAATGCCGATAAGAGCCATCGGGCCAAGCCGCTCACCGAACAAAATCCACGCTTCCAAAGCGGTTACCGGCGGCACCAGGTAGAACAGGCTTGCAACCCGAGAAGCTTCACCCCGGCGAATCAACGTCATCAGCAGCAGGATCGCCGCAATAGACAATCCGAAAATAAGCCAGAGCAAGGCCCCGATGAAGGTTGGACTCCACTCTATTTCACGCGTTTCAAACAGCATCGCCCCGACACCCAGCACCACGGCAGCCCCCAGGTACTGAATAAAGGTGCCGGTAATCAGAGGCATGCTTGTGCAATGGCGTTTCTGATAGATGGTCCCGATTGAAATGCCGAGCAATGCAGAAAACGCGGACACCACTGCTGCCCAGCCAAACCCGACGAACAGTGCTTCGGGGTTGGCCAGATCAAGCTTCTCCCCCATCACCAGCACAATACCGATCAGACCCATCACAATGCCGACCCATTGCCGCCGGCTGATTTGCTCACCCAGCCAGGATCTGGCCAGACCCGCTGTCACCAGAGGCTGCAGACCCACAATCAGCGCCGTGACTCCGGCTGGCATTCCCAGCCCGATGGCCGTGAACACGGCGCCCAGATAGATGCCGTGCACCAGCACACCGACCACGGCGATATGAAACCAGAGCATGGGTTCAGTGGGCCAATGTTCACCCAGTATGCGAATCAGCACATAAAGCAGCACCAGCGTGCAGATGAAGCGCACAAAGAGAAAGGTATAGGGTTCAGCGTAGGGCAGCCCGAATTTCGCCCCTATGAAGCCCGTGCTCCACAGCAGCACAAACAGTACCGGAGTGGCTTTGATCCATAGGCTTTGCGGCCATGTCATCACTACAATTTGTCCTTGAAAATTGATGATTCAGCATCGTTGTAAGGGATCCTGCCTCGGTACCTTTGAAATACTGGCCGGTCAGCGGTGGCGACGTCTGTCTGGACAACGAGCCGCAGCGAATCGGGCAGCACCAAAATCCTCAAGGACACTAGACGACAGCTAATCCGCTCCGCCAACTTTCTTCCTTCATGTTTTCTGTCTGCTCATGACTTCAGTGCGATTGCGGCCATTGCGCTTTGCCTCATAAAGCGCCCGGTCCGCCATCGTAATGAGTCCATCCACTGTGCCACCTGAGTCGGATAGAACCAAGCCCAGACTGATAGTCACATCGAGTTCTGCAGCACTGGTGACAAACGCGGTCTTCCCAATTGCCAGACGAATCTTCTCAGCGACGTCAAAAGCAGCCTTCTCTTCGACTTCCTGAATCAGCAGCAGAAACTCTTCACCGCCCCAGCGTGCAACCCTGTCTTCCAGGCGGACCGCCTTTTTCAGGCGCTGGCCCAGCTCGATCAGCACCTCGTCACCCACATCATGGCCATGAGCGTCATTAATCTGTTTGAAATGATCCAGATCCGCCATGATCAGGGCAAAGCTCTGGTTGTGGCGCCGTTGGTGCGACACAGCCATGGCCAACTCGGCACTCATGGCACGTCGATTCAGCAAGCCAGTAAGCGGATCCGTCGTGGCGGCCTCGCGCAAGTGCTGGTTAGCCAGAAATGCAGAAACTGCGCCATGATACAGAAGCCCGGCGATAGCCGATCCCACAACAATCATCATGGCGGGATTTATCAGATAGTTTGCCAGCTGTCCAAGGGGTACATTATTGAGCTGCGTCACAATGATCAAGGCGAGCATCGGCAGACCGTAGATAACGGGCAGATCCTGCAGCCCGCGGATGGCAGCCATGGAAACAGCAGCGAGGCTGATGATCAGGCCCTGCAGGGTGTAGTGAAGGGCAGCATGTTCCAACATCAGAGCTATGGCAACCATGCCGCTCGTCATGAGCAACAGAGCAATAGCGAACAACTGCAACAAGGGTCTGGGCCAGTTGCCATTAGGCCGGGAGCAGCGCAGTACCAGTATCAGCAGGACCACGCCCATTACCGGTATTCGCCAGAGCGCATTGTGCAGCCCGAACGCCGGGGTATCGCGGTAAAATATGAGCTCGAACAGCTGGAAAGCCGGAAGTGCCAGCAATGTCAGCACTGCTGCAACCACAGCTATCCGCCGGGCCTGTCGGCGCTCATGATCCAGAAACTCCTCTTTCCACTCTGCAGGTATGCGAGGAAACAAAACCTGCAGAACTGTCGCATATCGAAGAGGAGTCATTCGAAGTTTGCTCTTGTGACGATTATTCTTTATACCATTACAATCAAAACCCTTGCCAGCCAGACTACTTTCGCTGGCTGGTCAGCATCACACACCAGACCGCAATGTCGTCGGACAGGTCACTCATTGTGGGCTGAAGCTTCGAAGCTTCCGGAATTGATCAGCCCTTGCGTGCCACATCAACCACTTCTCCTTCGGTGACCGCCAGCAAATGCTCATAAGGAATGCGGAAAATGGTGTCGGCCGCGCCGGCTGCCGCATACACAATCTCGAAGCGGGCCAGTGTATTGTCGATATAGATCGGCATGGGTACTCGATGACCAATCGGCGGCACACCGCCGGGCGCAAAGCCACTGAATTCGATCGACTGATCCGGTGTGGCCATTTTGACCTTCTTGCGGCCAACACCGCGCAAAGCCGCCAGCTTGCGGTCATCCATCCGCTGGTCCCCGGCGCCCAGCACCATTATCGGCTCGTCGTTGATCAGAAAGCACAGGCTCTTCACGATGCTGCCCAGCGCTGTTCCCAGCGTATCGGCCGCCTCCTGTGAAGTCGCAGTCGAGGTGTCGAAAGTTTCCACACGGATATCCAGCCCGAGGGCATCAATAGCCGCTCTTACATTATCAGGCGTCAATGGCTTGATCATTGGCTTCAGGCCTCCCTATTCAAATGCAGCTGACACAGCCTCCATACTGACCCAGCGAGGCACATAGGCTGATCCACTTCCATTGGGCAAAACAACGCGCGCAGTATGTGTGCAACAAAAGCGCTTTTCAATCTATTCACCTAACACCATGCGTGTACATGAGTTCAGAGGCACGCATGCAAAGCGAAAGCAGCCAGTGCTGTTGGTCCATACAGAAGCTGCCATAGTGCATTTGCACTATTTCCTGAGCGATACATATCCCGCAATGTACAGCAGTAAACAGCTTCTACTTCTATTTTATGTTTGCCACTTCCTACCAGTGATTATCCTGATCAGGCTATGCGGTGAATCGACTCATAATGGTGAAATTAATGGTAAACGGTCATCCGTCAGTATGTACTCGATTTAGCGAGCACCTCCGATACTCGCCCCCTTTCGTTCGACTTGGCTTGCTTGGAATTGTGCTTTTTTGCTTATCCGCCTGCGGTGGCAGCGGAAGCAGTAGTGAAGATGAAGTCGAAGACAACGAAACGGAATCAACAACGGCAGCTCCAGAGGCTCCCACTCTGACCCTCACCCCAAAAGCGATCAAGACCTTCAGCTTCAATTGGTCAGACGTTTCGGATGAAACGGAGTACCGACTATTGGAAAATCCGGATGGCGAATCAGGCTATACCGAGATAGCCACTATTGACGCCGACACTACAGAACATGAGCTGGATGTGTTTCTGCCGGGACGCATCAACGCCAGCTATATACTCCAGGCCTGCAACAGCGGTGGCTGCAGCGATTCCAGTGCGGTACATGTCAGCGGGACACTGGCCGAGGCGGTAGGCTACGTGAAGGCCTCCAATACGTCTGAATCTACCAATTTCGGCGTCAGCATAGCGGTTTCGCGCGATGGAAAGACGATTGCGGTAGGGGCTCACCGAGAGAACAGCGATGCCCGCGGGATCGACGGAGACCAGACCAACAGCGACGCCAGCAATAGCGGCGCAGTTTATGTCTTTGCTCTTTCCGATGGTACCTGGTCACAGCAGGCTTACGTCAAGGCATCAAACACGAGTGCCGGAGATGAATTCGGATTCAGTGTCGCCTTGTCACATAACGGCGACACTTTGGCTGTGGGAGCCATGCGGGAAAACAGCGATGCTACAGGCATCGGCGGCGACCAGGAGAACAGCGATGCCAACAATAGCGGCGCAGTGTATATCTTTACCCGCAGCAATGAGGTCTGGTCACAACAGGCCTATGTCAAGGCTTCCAATACTGACTCTGGTGCCCACTTCGGATTCTCGGTAGCGCTCTCGGACGATGGCAATACCCTTGCGGTCGGTGCGCGGATTGAAGACAGTGATGCCACAGGCATAGATGGTGACCAGAGCAATACCGATGCCGCAAGTAGTGGCGCGGTCTATGTCTTTACTCGCACGGGTGCCTTCTGGTCACAACAGGCTTACGTGAAGGCCTCCAATACCGGAGAAGGTCACCGGTTTGGATATAGTCTTGCGCTGTCGAGCGATGGCAATACCCTGGCTGTTGGAGCATACCAGGAAGACAGTGACGCCGAAGGCATTGACGGCAATCAGGACAACAACAACAAACCGGATAGTGGCGCCGTCTACGTGTTTACCCGCGATAGCGAGGACTGGCAACAACAAGCCTACGTCAAGGCGTCCAATACTGCGGCGGGTGACGAGTTCGGCATCAGCGTCGCGCTTTCGGGAGATGGCAATACCCTGGCAGTCGGGGCAACGGGAGAAAGCAGCAACGCTACAGGCATTGATGGTACTCAGAACAATAGTGATGCGACCAATAGCGGCGCAGTCTATGTATTTACCAGGAGCAGCGGAGCCTGGTCACAGCAGGCTTATGTGAAAGCTTCCGATACCGCAACCGGAAATCAGTTTGGTGAGGGGCTGGCGCTCTCAATTGACGGTGATACGCTGGCAGTCGGTGCAATTGATGAAAACAGCAATGCCATCGGCATCAATGGTGAGCAAAACAATAACGACAGCGCCAACAGTGGGTCAGTTTATGTTTTTGTTCGAAATGGCGATACATGGTCGCAGCAGTCCTATGTCAAGGCTTCCAATACAAGGGCAGGTCACGCGTTTGGACGGCGAGTAGCTCTTTCGGGTGATGGTAAACTCATGGCAGTCGGGTCTTCTCGCGAAAACAGCAATGCCACAGGTATTGGCGGAAACCTCAACGACAATACGGCCAGCAACAGTGGTGCCGTTTACCTGTATTGAAACAGGCAAGGAACGACGAAAGGTATGGCCACAGGGGTGCGTTGAGATGTCAGACTGTTCCGATTGTTAACTACAAAATCCACCGTTGCTTTCTACCGGCGACGGTTTCTGCCATCTGCCGGCGCACCCAGGGAATCCTGTGTGACAGGGGTAACGCCAAATCACGCCCCCGGGCGGCACCAACCATTCTGGACTGGAACAGGGGCGTCAGGAACCGGCTCATGCGCTGGTAGAAACGGATCGACCCTTGTCTGACCCTATAGTACTGGCCCCAAACCTCGTCCCAGTTTTCGCATTGTCGCACGGCTGATGCCAAGGCCGTGGCATCGAGCAACGCCATATTGGCGCCCTGCCCCAGTTGCGGGCTCATTGCATGTGCAGCGTCTCCGATAACACCAACGCGCCCCTGAGCCCATCGCGACATGATGACATCTCTGTAGGTCGCGGGCAGCAACTCGGACGGACTGGCGATGGCACTGATCAGCGGCTCGAGTTCCGGCCACAAGGCTATCACCTGTGTTTTCCAGAGCGCCAGATCAATGCGCCCGGCGCGCCAGTCCGATATCTCCGAAACCGGCAGACTCCAGAACAGGCTCAGCATCGGCGTCCCGTCTGCATCCGGAATGCAACCCGTTGGCAATGCGCCCACCATGACCGCCGAGCCGTCATACTTCTGCTGCAGATGAGGCCGGTTCAATGCGGCCAGATTCTCCGTCAACGGGCGAATCATCCACATCGCACCCCAGGGATATTCGCGGTCAAAGCGAACCAGCGCTGGCGGGCGCAATTGACTGGCACTGCCATTGGCTATCACTACCGCATCGAAAGCTTCCCGATGAATCTCTGCGTCACGGCGAAATGCGACCACCGCATCCCGATCGCTCTGCCCGATGGACGATACCTCACATCCAAACCAGCGGTCATGAGGCACTGTCTCCAGCGCAGTATCCAACACATGGCACAGAGCAGACCGATGAACACCCAGACCGAACACATCATTCTTTTCGCCAAGGTGGGCGTATTCAACCTGCATGATCGCCCGGCCAGACCGCGTCCACCCGAAGAGCGCGTCGATTCTCTGGCCATACTGCTGCATGTGCTCGAGACAGCCCATCTCCGACAAGGCACTGATGGCCGAAGGTTGCAGCAGCAATCCTGCCCCGACGGCGCCAAGCGAATTGGCCCGTTCAATAACAGTAACCGCGTGACCCTGACGACCAAGCAGAGTTGCAGTGGCGAGCCCTGCAGTGCCTGCTCCGACGACGGCGATGCGCTGTTTTTTCATGCGGCACTCACTGCCTGGGTTTCAGGACACAACAGGGAGATTTCGACTCTGGAGCAGGTTGCAAGGGCCATTGGCTCAGAAACCATAGTCACGCTCGACCCTGGCAACTCTTACCTTGAACTCTGAATACCACGCCTTTCGACCCTTCGACTGGGCCTCAAGGTGCTCGGCATTTCTCTTCCAGGCCCTGATGGATTCCAGGTCTGCCCAGTAGGACACCGTAATGCCAACCTCCTCTCTAGCGGACTCGATACCCAGGAAGCCCGGCTGCCGGGAGGCCAGTTCAACCATGCGCTCCGCCATTTCCCCGTACCCATTGTCGCCCTGGGTCCGATGCGAGGTAAAAATCACAGCGTAGTAAGGCGGTTCAGGGGTCCATGCTATTGTCGACATGGCACGCTACCTCAGTTCAAACCATCGGTCGGCCTGAATGGCATTGCCAATACCCTGCCCGACAGCCAGACCGAGGTCATCCAGAATCTGGCGCCAGGGGTCGCGTTTCGGATCGAAGTACAGCAGTTCCTCGATTTCCAGGCGGTTGGCCAGGCTGTAGATGGAATCGATACCATCAACAAGCCCGTTGTCGACCGCCTGTCGGCCGGACCACAGGAAACCGCTGAGAACATCCGGATTGCTGTCGTCAAGACGGTCGCCCCGGCCGGCAATAACGGCCTCCAGGAACTGATCATGCACACTGTCGAGCACGGTCTGCCAATGCGCGACCGCCTCCTCGTTCTCCGGAGTGAACATGTCCAGGAAAGCCTTGTTTTCGCCGGCGGTATAAATGCGCCGGTCGATACCCAACTCCTCCAGGGCGCGGTCAAAACCGAAACTGCCGGAGATCACCCCGATGGAGCCCACCAGGCTTGATCCGCCGGCATAGATTTCATCGGCCGCTGCGGCGATATAGTAGCCTCCGCTGGCTGCCATCTCGCCTACCACGGCATACACCGGGATATCCGGGTATTCGGCCTTGAGATCGTTGATCAGTTCATACAGCAGGTGCGCCTGCAACGGGCTGCCACCGGGAGAATTGATGTCCAGCACCACCGCCTGGGTATCAGGATGGGCAAAGGCATCCAGCAGCGGCTCGCGGTGGGTCTCCATGGATATGTCCCAGTTGTCCGCTATCTGACCGTGCATTTCCACGATGGCCATATGGCCACCGGTCTGCACCGGCCCCCGGGTCATGGTGCCGGGGGCGATGACCAGGAAGTAAAGCAGCGCGAACAGGTAGATAAAGGTCAGCGACTTGAACAGTATGCCCCAGCGTCGGCTGCGCTTGAGTTCATTGCTGTGCGTCAGCACGATCTTCTCGATCAACTGCCATTCTTTCGCTTCGCGGCGCGATGCCCTGGCCGGACTGTCCTGGGCCTTGCCAGGATTATTCTGACCGGCACTGTCACCCTCGGGGCGGGGCCGGCGGTCCCAGGTTTCGTTGTCGTCTACCATGGTGTCTTCCTTTGTCAGACGGCGTTCAAGGTGTATTCGGGGTCTCGGGCTCCAGCAGTCGGGTAAAGGCCTCCGGCAGCGGAGCCCCAACCGATACCGGTTCATCGGTCAACGGGTGGCGGAAATTCAGCGCGCTGGCGTGCAGCAGCAGCCGTTTTACCTTCAGCGACTTGGCTGCGGTCAGTTGTTCACTGGTCGCATACTTGTCATCTCCGACAATCGGGTGACCCGCAACCTGGGCATGCACCCGGATCTGATGCGTACGCCCGGTGCGTGGACTGGCCAGCACGAGAGTCAAGTCGGCGCCAGGCAGCCACTGGACGACGGCAAAACGGGTATCAGAGCGCTTGGCGCCCTCTCCGGCGTCTGCTTGCGGTTTGACCATGCGCTCACCGGATTGCAGCACCTGCTTGCGCAGCGGTACATTGATGCGCGTCTGATGCTCAGGCCAGCGGCCATGCACGATGCAATGATACTGCTTGTCGATATGGTGCTCACGCAGCATGGCATGCAGGGAACGCAAGGCGCTGCGCTTTTTGGCAATCATGACACAGCCGGAGGTTTCACGATCCAGACGGTGTACCAGTTCGAGGTGTCGGTATTCGGGGAAAATCTGGCGCAGGCTTTCTATCAGCCCGAGCGTAATGCCGCTGCCACCGTGCACGGCCAACCCACTGGGTTTGTCGACCACCATGAAGGCATCGTCATCCCACAGGATTCGATCACGCAGCGTCTGGCTGAGTTGTTCCGAAGGCGGTGGCGGCACATCGCTCTGTTGCAGCCGCACGGGAGGCACCCTGACATCATCGCCGATGCACAGCTTCTGCAGCGGTTTGGCGCGCTTCTTGTTCACGCGCACCTCGCCCTTGCGAATGATGCGGTAAATCAGGCTTTTGGGGGCACCTTTCAACTCATTGCGCAGAAAATTGTCCAGCCGCTGACCTTCCTGTCCAGCGTCAATTCGAACATAACGCACCTGAGCTGCGGGCTTCTCCGAGCCGGATCGGGTGGTAGGGGTCTCAGACATGGCGCGTATAATAGCAGTCTGCCGTTTGCTGTATAGGCATTTTCTGATATATTGCTGAGAGTCGCAGAGGTACCGGCCAAGAACATGCCGTCATACCCTGTGGACTGGAAAGCAAAAAGCAATTTTAGTGGTCTGCTCGGCCCCTGGCTGGAACCCCTGATCAACGCCTTGAGCGCAACTGACTGGGATGTACGCAAGGGCCGGGCCACCCAAAATAAAACCGAGCTACAGTCTTCGGTTCACTGAATGAAATACGGACGGTCAGACACGGATTCCTGCGGCCCCAATGCCAGATTTCGCAGCCGGATTGCACGTCGATTGGACAACATCGTTTCTTCCCCCGCCGCGGCCAAGGCCGCCGGGCAGGCGCGCTGATTTCCCGGAGCCCGGCAGGTTAAAACAGCCCCGCTGTGCCGTGACCTTCACCGTCCCCTGACAGTTTTCCCGCTGTTGGTCGGGCCTGCCCCTGTGTTATTGGGGCCGCTCGAACCACCTGCCCGGCTCTGTTCAGACTGGTTCTGAACCCATGAGCATTCTGCATTCAGACCGCGAGACTGTAGCTCTCTCCGTTAAATCATGGAAAAGAGTACAGTTTCTCTATGAAAAGAATGCTGATCAATGCGACCCAATCGGAAGAAATCCGGGTCGCCCTCGTTGATGGTCAATTCCTCTACGACCTCGATATCGAAAACGGCTCTCACGAACAGAAGAAAGCCAACATCTATAAAGGTCGAATCACCCGCGTTGAACCCTCCCTTGAAGCTGCTTTCGTCGATTTCGGCTCGGACCGACACGGTTTCCTTCCCCTCAAGGAAATCGCCCGCACCTACTTCAAGGACCCGAATGTTCAGGGTCGTGTGAACATCAAGGAAGTGGTTGCCGAAGGCACCGAAGTCATCGTCCAGGTAGACAAGGAAGAGCGCGGCACCAAAGGCGCTGCTCTGACCAGTCTGGTCAGCCTGGCGGGTCGCTATCTGGTGTTGATGCCGAACAACCCTCGGGCCGGTGGCATTTCGCGCCGCATCGAAGGTGAAGAACGGGCGCAACTGAAAGACGCCTTGCGCGGTGTCACCATTCCGGACGGCATGGGTGTCATCGTGCGCACGGCCGGCATTGGTCGTACGGCCGAAGAGCTGCAGTGGGATCTGGACTACCTGATGCAACTCTGGGAAAGCATCGACAGTGCCGCCAAGGAGCGCCCTGCTCCCTTCCTGATACTGCAGGAAAGCAATGTCATTATTCGCGCCATTCGTGACTACCTGCGCCAGGACATCGGCGAGGTACTGATCGACAACAAGGCGGTTTACGATCATGCGCTGGATTTTGTGCGCAAGGTCATGCCGCACTTTGAAGCCAAGGTCAAACTGTACGAAGATCAGGTACCGCTGTTCAGCCGCTACCAGATCGAGGCGCAGATCGAGTCTGCCTTCCAGCGTGAGGTCAAGCTTCCTTCCGGTGGGTCGATCGTGATTGACCCCACCGAAGCGTTCGTGGCAATTGATATCAACTCCTCGCGCGCCACCAAAGGTGGCGACATCGAAGAAACCGCCCTGAACACCAATCTTGAAGCAGCGGACGAAATTGCTCGTCAGCTGCGCCTGCGTGACATGGGTGGCCTGGTCGTCATCGATTTCATCGACATGTCGAGCAGCCGCAATCAGAAAGAAGTGGAAAATCGCCTGAAAAATGCGACCGACTCGGATCGGGCGCGTGTTCAGATTGGCCGTATTTCCCGCTTTGGTCTGCTGGAAATGTCCCGTCAGCGCCTGCGCCCCTCTCTGGGTGAAACCAGCGGTGTAGTCTGCCCGCGCTGCGAAGGTCATGGCGTCATCCGTGACGTCAAGTCACTGTCGCTGGCCATTCTGCGTCTGATGGAAGAAGAATCTTTCAAGGAACGTACCGCTCAGGTGCGCTGTATCGTTCCGATGCCGGTGGCAACCTTCCTGCTGAACGAGAAGCGGGAAAACCTGGCCAGCATTGAAACCACACAGAAAGTTCAGGTTGTGGTCATTCCCAACCCGGACATGGTGACGCCACACTACGAAGTGACGCGTATCCGCGACGACGATGAAACGCTGACCGATGAACCGTCTTATGCGGTGAAGCTGGAAGACAAATCCACGGTTGAGCAGGAAGCCGTTCTGGAGCGCAGCCACAAGCCTGAAGAGGCAGCCCTCTCGGGTGTGATGGCACCCCCGGCTCCAGCTCCGGCGCCCAAAGCGGCAGAACCGGTAGCCAGGGCAACAACACCTGCCGCAAGAACAACCCCGGCCGCCAGCACGCCGGGCATGATGAGCCGACTGGGCAGTTGGGTCGGTAACCTGTTCGGCGGTAGCAGCAACGAGGACGACTCGCGCTCTGGCCAGGCTCGTACTGATCGGCGCAGCGGTAACGCGCAGAATCGCGGTGGCAGCAGCCAGGCGCGGCGCGGATCGGACAACCGCGGCCGCAACAACAACCGGGGTGGCAACCGAAACCAGGACAGCCGTGGTGGTCGCAACGCACAGCAGGGCGACAAGCCGGAAACTGCCGACAGTGGCGGCAATAACCGCCGTCGCGGCGGTCGCAACAACAGGCCCAGCGGCTCTGACAACAGAGGCACCGGTCAAACCGAGCAGCGCGGCGGCGGCAAGGGCCGTGGTGGTCGCCAGCAGGATGACAGCAG
>NZ_JAIUMC010000008.1 GCF_022565775.1 Natronospirillum sp. | reverse complement strand
GAGCGCACCCCGTGCGCGATGGGCCACGAAGTGGCCCCATAGGGAGACTGGTGAGCACCAGGTCCGAGCTCCAACTTGGAGGCAACCATGGCTGAGCGCGGCCAAGGCACGCGCCTACAGGGATTACTGGCTGCTCAGAACTTGAGGCCGGGTCCGCCCTGACCGCCACCGAGGCCACCGCCTTCCTGGCCGGGCACGACGATCGAAGACGCCTGTTCGCGGCGCATCTCTTCAATCTGCTTGATGGTGTCTTCCATGCCCTTCCTGGCTGCCTCGCCAAACTTGTCCACCGCTTCCTTGAGATCTTTAGCGTCGATATCGAAATTGACCGGCAGCGCTCCGGCCTGGGTCATGATCTGCGTCTGCCCGTGAAAGCGGACAGCACGACTGTCATCTCGTTCACCCGTGACCGTCACCGGCGTCAACTGGCGGAGTGTACCCGCCCGAAGGTCGGTAATGACCTCATCACGGTACAGATTGTTGGCGTCCAGGCTAAGATCGAGATCAGAAATCTGCTGTGTCATGGACAACTCCAAAATACATGCTTAACTTGTGGGTGGTATCGGAACGATCGGTACCTGTTCAGACGACAGGTTACAGGAGTGAACCTCACCCCGTAAACCAGGAATTACAGGGCTGGAAGCCGCGAATTCCGCTGTATCCGGCTCCAATTCTTGACGATGCACCCCCTGTCACTGCTTAATGTCACGGTTGCTGAAAAACGTGACATGACAGCATTCTGGACATAACAACAACAACCCGGGGTGTACTTGCCCGGCAGTGCATCTGCAAGCCGAAGATAGCAAGACATCAAAATAGAGGAAACGTAGCATGACGATAACACCGAGAGCCTTGACCACAGGCCTGGCGACAGCAGTGTTCGCACTGTCTGCAGCCGCGTCAGCGGAAACCCTGCGTTGGGCGAACGTAGGTGACTCCCTGACCCTTGATCCGCACGCACAAAACCATGGACAAACACACACCATTGCCCACCAGATTTACAATACCCTGATCTACTCGAATGCCGCAGGCGCCCAGACTGCCGGCCTGGCTACCGACTGGTACATTCTGGATGACGAGCCCGATGTCTGGGAATTCACTCTGCGTGAAGGCGTCACCTTCCATGAAGGCCAGGCCTTCACGGCGGATGACGTTGTCTTCTCCTTCGAGCGTGCCCTGCATGCAAATTCCGACATGCGCCCGCTGATCAACACCATCACCGAGATCTGGGCGGAAGATGACTATACCGTACGCATGCGTACCGATGGTCCGAACCCGCTGCTGGCCAACAACCTGACCAACCTGTTCATCATGAGCCGCGAGTGGGCCGAAGCGAATGACGCCACCGTCGTTCAGGACTTCTCAGCCGGCGAAGAGAACTACGCAGTGCGCAACGCCAACGGCACAGGCCCCTTCCGCCTGGTCAGCCGTGAAGCCGATGTGCGGACCGAAATGGAGCGTTTCGATGGCTTCTGGGGTATGGACCAGTACCCGATGGAAGTAAGCCGTATCGTGTTCACGCCCATCCAGTCCGGTTCCACTCGTGCAGCAGCGCTGTTGTCCGGTGAAATCGACTTCCTGCAGGATCCGCCTGTACAGGACGTGAACCGCCTCGAAAACTCTGGCGACATCGTGGTCCGCAACGCACCGCAGAACCGGTCCATCTTCTTCGGCATGGACCAGGGTCGCGACGAACTGCGCACCTCTGACGTTGAAGGCGAAAACCCGTTTGCTGACCGTCGCGTCCGTGAAGCCATGAACCTGGCGGTTGACCGCAACGCCATTCAGCGCATCGTCATGCGTGGTCAGTCTGCTCCGGCCGGCATGATTGCACCGTCGTTCGTTAACGGCTACGAGGAAGAGCTGGACCGGGTCACCGGTACCAACACTGCCCGTGCCCGCGAGCTGATGGCGGAAGCTGGCTATGCTGATGGTTTCAGCGTCACCATGACCTGCACCAATGACCGTTATATCGAAGACGAAGGCATCTGCCAGGCCGTCACCGGTATGCTGGGTCAGATTGGTGTGAATGTGCGCCTGAATGCCCGTCCCAACAGCATCCATTTTGCCGAGCTGCAGAATGGCGAACTGGACTTCTACCTGCTGGGTTGGGGTGTACCGACTCTGGACAGCCACTATGTCTTCGATTTCCTGCTGGAAACCAAGACTGATGACAGTGGTGCCTGGAACTTCACCGGCTGGTCCAATGAAGAGTTCGACGCATTGTCTCGCCAGTTGCCGACCGAGACTGATCTGGAACGTCGCAACGCTCTGATCGCCGAAGCCTGGCGCATCGTGCAGGATGAAATTGTCTACCTGCCGATTCACCACCAGGTGCTGAACTGGGCCATGCGCAGCAACATCGAAATGGATGTGCATCCTGAAGATCAGCCCATGATCAAGTACCTGTCGTTCAACTGATAAACAGTACCCGCCTGAACAAGGCGGGTCGTCAGTCAACCGGGCGGAGCCGACTTTCTCGGCAGCGCCCGGTTCTTTCAACAAGACCCATTTTTCAGAGGTAGCTCTCCAATGCTCGCGATGCTGATCCGACGACTGCTACAGTCATTCGTCGTCATGCTCGTGGTCGCCTTTATTGCATTCAGTCTTTTTCAGTTTGTCGGCGATCCCATCAACAACATGGTCGGTCAGGAAGCCTCTGCCCAGGACAGGGCGGAACTGCGCGAGCGACTTGGCCTGAACGACCCAATCCCTATTCAGTTTACCCGCTTTGTGGGTAACGCCATTCAGGGCAATTTCGGCATGTCCTATCGCATGGCGCGCCCGGTGTCGGATGTCATTGCCGAACGCCTGCCGGCCACCCTGGAACTGGCCATGATTTCTGCCTTTTTTGCCCTCAGTATCGGCATCGGGCTGGGTGTCTACACGGCACTCAAACGCAGTGGTGTACTCAGCAACTTCATCATGACCGTATCGCTGATCGGCGTGTCTTTGCCCACCTTCCTGATTGGTATTCTGCTGATCTATCTTTTCGCGGTAGAACTGCGCTGGCTGCCCTCCTTCGGGCGCGGCCAGGTGGTCCGCGTCAACGACTGGTGGACCACAGGACTGCTGACGCCTTCCGGGCGCGCGTCCCTGATTCTGCCAGCCATTACCCTGGGCCTGTTTCAGTTGACCCTGATCATGCGCCTGGTCCGGGCCGAAATGCTGGAAGTCCTGCGTACCGACTACATCAAATTCGCCCGGGCACGCGGCCTGGCGCAACGCTCCATTCATTTCCGCCACGCCCTGAAAAACACCCTGTTGCCCGTGATCACCATCACCGGTTTGCAACTGGGCACCATCATTGCGTTTGCCATCATTACCGAAACGGTCTTTCAATGGCCCGGCGTCGGCTTGCTGTTCATCAACGCCATACGGTTTGTGGATATTCCGATGATGTCCGCCTACCTGGTGTTGATCGCGCTGGTATTCGTCGTGATCAACCTGATCGTTGATGTTCTGTACTTTGTGGTGGACCCGCGACTGCGCGCCACCAAACACTGACACCCCGATGTCACCAGCCATTGCATGCACAGATTGACCAAGGATTCTTTCATGACAACAGAGCAAACAACCGGGGATCAACCACTCAGACCGTCGCTGTGGCGGCGCATTGTGGACAGCGACCTCTTCTACAGTTTTATCCGTTCACCGGTAGTGGTCGTTTCCGCGGTGCTGACACTGATCATTGTGTTGGCCGCCGCGTTTGCGCCCTGGATCGCCCCGCACACACCCTTCAATCCGGCGTCGTTGAACCTGATGAACGGCTTTACACCGCCTTTCAGCGTCAATGAATTTACCGGTGATGTATTTATTTTCGGCACCGACAGCCAGGGCCGGGATGTCTTTTCCGCCATTCTGTATGGCGCGCGCGTTTCGCTGCTGGTCGGTTTTTCCGCCGTGGCTTTCGCGATGATTCTGGGCGTTGGTCTGGGCCTGCTGGCCGGCTACAAGGGAGGCTGGGTCGACAGCCTGATCATGCGCGTTGCCGACGTACAGTTGAGCTTCCCGGCCATTCTGGTGGCGCTGATGATTTTCGGTGTCATGCGCGGGGTCATCCCGCCGCAGCAGCAGGATCAACTGGCCATCTATGTGCTGATTCTGGCGATCGGGCTCAGCGACTGGGTGCAGTACGCACGTACCGTGCGCAGCTCCACCATGTCAGAGAAAAACAAGGAATATGTGCAGGCCGCCCGGCTGTTCAGCATTCCCGCACCGGCCATACTGTTCAAGCACATACTGCCCAACGTCACCGGCCCGATTCTGGTCATTGCCACCATCGGTCTGGCACTGGCCATTATCCTCGAGAGCACCCTGTCCTTCCTGGGTGTAGGCGTGCCAGCGACCCAGCCGAGTCTGGGCACGTTGATCCGCATCGGACAGGACTATCTGTTCTCCGGTGAATGGTGGATTACTATTTTCCCGGGGATGACACTGTTGATCCTGGCTCTGTCGGTCAACCTGGTGGGTGACTGGCTGCGCGATGCCCTGAACCCGAAACTGCGCTGACCCTGGAACAAGGTAGAAACTGGTTATGAGTGACGTATTACTATCAATCCGGGATCTGGTCGTCGAATTCCCCAAGCGGGACAAGGTGCTGACCGCCCTGGACCATATCAATTTCGATGTGCGCCGCGGTGAAATACTGGGCATGGTCGGTGAGTCCGGCGCCGGCAAGTCATTGACCGGCGCCGCCATTATCGGCCTGCTGGAACCGCCGGGGCATATCGCCCAGGGCGAGATACTGCTCGACGGGCAGCGCATCGACAACCTGCCCTATCACAAGATGCGGCGCATCCGTGGCAAGAAGATCGCGATGATCTTTCAGGACCCGCTGACGTCGCTGAACCCCATTCTGACCATCGCCGAGCAGTTGATCGAAACCATCCGCACGCACCTGCCGCTGTCCGAAAAAGAGGCGCGCGAGCGGGCTGTCCAGTTGCTGGAAGAAGTGGGCATCCCTGCCGCACGCCGCCGGGTAGACGACTACCCGCACCACTTTTCGGGTGGCATGCGCCAACGGGTGGTGATTGCGCTGGCCCTGGCCGGCGAGCCCGACCTGATCATAGCCGACGAGCCGACCACCGCACTGGACGTTTCCGTGCAGGCGCAGATTATCGACGTGCTGAAGAAACTGTGCCGGGATCGCGGCGCCTCGGTTATTCTGGTCACCCATGACATGGGTGTCATTGCCGAGGCCGCTGACCGGGTCGCCGTCATGTATGCCGGTCGTCTGGCGGAAATCGGTACGGTGCGGCAGGTGGTTCTGGACCCCCACCACCCCTATACGGTGGGCCTGATGGGCTCCATTCCATCCCTTACCCATGACATTGATCGACTGACCCAGATTCCCGGCTCCATGCCCAGACTGGATAATATCCCCAAAGGCTGCGCGTTCAACCCGCGCTGCGAAAGAGCATTTGATCGCTGTTACCAGGAGCGCCCGGACCTTATCGCGGTCGAGGGCAGCGAAGACAGCCAGGTCGCTTGCTGGCTGTTTGATCAGGAGGCCTCAGCATGAGTGAATCACCGCTGCTGCAAGTCAGCAACCTGTCGCGTGAATTCGACGTCTCGAAGCCACTGCTGAACCGCCTTATAGAGCGACTGCCCCAGCAGCACCTGCGCGCCGTGGACAACGTCTCCTTCGCTATTCCGAAGGGTGAAACCTTTGCCCTGGTCGGTGAATCCGGCTCGGGCAAGTCCACCATCGCCAAACTGGTGGTGGATCTGATCCGGCCAACGAGCGGGCGCATTCTGTTTGATGGCAAGGCACTGCCCGAAGCGCGCGGCAAGGAGTTCATTACCCTGCGCCGCCGTGTGCAGATGATCTTCCAGGACCCGTTTGCCAGCCTGAATCCGCGCTGGCGGGTCGGCGACATCATCGCCGAGCCGATACATGCCTTTGGCCTGGCCGGGCAGATGGAAACCACGGTTACCAAGCGGGTGGAGGAACTGCTGGATATCGTCGGACTGGCCGGTCGTGACCGGCACAAGTTTCCGCATGAGTTTTCCGGCGGGCAGCGCCAGCGCATTGCCATTGCCCGGGCCCTGTCAGCCAAGCCGGACTTTCTGGTCTGCGATGAGCCGACGTCGGCACTGGATGTCTCGGTGCAGGCACAGATCCTCAATCTGATGCAGGATCTGCAGGACGAACTCGGCCTGACCTATCTGTTCATCAGCCATGACATGTCGGTGGTGCGCCATATGGCCGATCGAATCGGCGTGTTGTATCTGGGTGCCCTGGTCGAGAATGCGCCGGCGCATGAACTGTTCCGCAACCCGTCGCACCCCTACACCCGGATGCTGCTGGATGCGATTCCCGATCACGAGATGACCGGGCGCGTGCGCAAACCGGTCAAGGGCGAAATCCCCAACCCGATCAATCCGCCCACTGGCTGTACCTTCCATCCGCGCTGCGAGTTTGCCAATGATCGTTGCAAGGCGGAGGTGCCGACGCTGATCGCGACGACAGGCGAGCACTTTGCATCCTGTTTTGCTGTGGAAGAAGACCGACTGCCCAAGGCCGCAGCCATCGCCTGAGCGCCAGACAACCGGCAGGCGACTCCAACGCTGCCGTAGTCTCGAATCGCCCAGAGGGCTGGGCTCCTACGGCAAAGCCACCGCTCGTGCCCGTAGGAGCGCACCCCGTGCGCGATTGCTCTATCTGCGCCCAGCGCGAATTCGCAAATAGAAGTTGGCTTCTGGGCACAATACCTACCAAAACAAAAAAGGGCGCCCTGAGGCGCCCTTTTGGTTCTTGCTTTCAAGCGTTACCACCCATCAGATGGACTCGTTGAACACCTCTTCCATCTTCTTGGACGGCTTCGGGGTCAGGTTGCTGACCACGATGATCGCGATGGTCGACAAGATGAACCCGGGTACGATCTCGTAAAGGCCCAACGGGCTGCCGATGAACTCCCAGAGCACAACGGTGGAACCACCGACGATGATGCCGGCCAGGCAACCCTGACGGTTCATGCGCTCCCAGAACAAGGACAGGATGACGGCCGGGCCGAAGGCCGCACCGAAGCCGGCCCAGGCGTAGGCCACCAGATCCAGAACCACACTTTCATCGTCCAGCGAAATGAAGAAGGCAACCAGGGCAATCACAACCACCGCAATGCGACCGATCTTCACCAGTGACTCGGCGTCAGCATTCGGGTTGAAAATGGCGCGGTAGAAATCTTCGGTAAGCGCCGATGAGGACACCAGCAACTGCGAGTCCGCAGTGGACATGATGGCCGCCAGAATCGCCGCCAGCAGGAAGCCCGCGATGACCGGATGGAATACCGCTTCCACCAGCATGATGAACACGGTTTCCCCGTCAGCCAGCCCATCACCGAAGTAGCCGACACCCACCACACCGACAAACATGGCACCGAACAGCCCCAGGGCAGTCCAGGTCACGGCGATACGACGTGCTGATTTCACAGCCTCACGGCTCTTGATGCCCTTGAAACGAGCCAGGATGTGCGGCTGGCCGAAATAGCCCAGGCCCCAGGCCAGAGAGGATACGATGCCGATAAAGCCGAGTGCAGTTCCGGTGCCATCCGTCCAGATATCCGTCATGGCCGGATTCTGGTCGCTGATGGCGGCCATTGGCGAGACATCCATGGCATTCATTGCCAATACTGGCACGATCAGCAGTGCGGCGACCATCAGCAGCCCCTGTACCAGATCCGTCCAGGAGACCGCAAGAAAACCACCAAACAGCGTATAAGAGACAATAGCGATGGTACCGATGGCCACGGCCAGCGTGTAATCCAGGCCGAATACCGTTTCAAACAGCTTGCCACCGGCAACCAGACCGGAGCTGGTGTAGAACAGGAAGAACAGCAGGATGAAGATCGCCGAAATGATCCGCAGAGACGGGTGATCCTCAAAACGGTTGGCGAAGTACTGCGGCAGAGTCAGTGCATTGCCAGCGTTGTAGGACATGGTGCGCAGGCGCGGCGCGACTATCAGCCAGTTCAGGTAGGTACCGATCAGGAGGCCTACACCTATCCATCCGGCCCCAAGGCCCGACGCAAAAGCCGCCCCAGGGAGACCCAGCAGCAGCCAGCCTGACATGTCGGACGCCCCTGCAGACAGAGCGGACGGCCAGGCACCCAGAGAGCGCCCACCCAGTATGTAGTCTTCCAGACTGTTGGTGCGACGATAGGCCCATACACCAATAGCCATCATACCTGCAAGGTAGATGATAAAGGTTATGGTAATGGTGACACTGTTTCCAACCATGGTTGTTCCTCTACTTGTTGTAGTTGTTTTGGGCAGCACCGGGTGTGAATATCCCGAACAACTGCCAGCTCACTTTCTTCCTGCGACAACCGATCAGGCATCGCCGGACAACGACAGCAGCGTGGCGTTACCGCCCACTGCTGTGGTGTTGATGGTGCGCGTCCGCTCAGTGGCAAATCGCAGCACATAATTCGGGCCCCCGGCCTTGGGACCGGTACCGGACAGGCCTCGGCCACCGAACGGCTGCACGCCGACCACTGCACCGATCTGGTTCCGGTTGACATAGCAGTTGCCCACCCGAACCCGTTTCTCGATATAGGCAGCGGTTGCTTCATTCCGAGTATGAATGCCCAGCGTCAGGCCGTAGCCGGTATCATTGATGCCGGCAATAACCTGATCCAGTTCGCGTGACTTGTAGGTCATGACGTGCAGTACCGGCCCGAACTGTTCACGGCCCAGCTCCGAAAGAGCACCGATCTTGAGCACGGTCGGGGCAATAAAAGTGCCCTTCTGGCAGGCTTCCGGCAGTGCCACCTGATGCACCAGTTTGCCGGCGTTCTTCTGATCCTCGATGTAGTCGGCAAGGCCCTGGCGGGCCTTCTCGTCAATGACCGGACCGACGTCGGTGCTGAACTGGGTAGGGTCGCCCACCGTCAATTCATCCATGGCACCGGTCAGCAGCTCCATGACGCGCGGCGCGATGTCTTCCTGCACACAGAGGATGCGCAGGGCCGAACAGCGCTGCCCGGCCGAGGCGAAGGCGGAGTGCAGAACGTCCGTGATCACCTGCTCGGGAAGGGCCGTCGAGTCCACAATCATGGCATTCTGGCCCCCTGTTTCCGCAATCAGCGTGGGGATAGCGCCGGTACGCTCGGCCAACTGCCGGTTGATGCGGTGGGCGGTTTCGGTCGACCCGGTAAAGGCCACTCCGGTAATGCGTTCATCCGGAATCAGTGCGCCACCGATGACCGCCCCTTCACCGGGCAGCAGCTGCAGCACGGTGGCCGGCGCTCCGGCCTGGTGGTAGAGCTCAACGGCTCGCGCGGCAATCAGCGAAGTGGTTTCTGCCGGTTTGGCAATGACCGCATTGCCTGCCACCAGCGCAGCACTGATCTGGCCCAGGAAGATGGCAAGCGGGAAATTCCAGGGGCTGATACACAGGAAGACACCGCGCCCTTCATAATAGAGTTCGTTGCTTTCGCCTGTCGGCCCGGGCAAGCGCATGGGTTCACTGAAGTGATGCCGGGCTTCACGAGCGTAGAAGCGGCAGAAATCAACGGCTTCGCGCACTTCATCTATGCCGTCCTGCAGCGTCTTGCCGGCCTCACGCCCACACAGGGCGATCATTTCGGCCTCATTTTCTTCCAGCAGGTCGGCCATACGCTCGAGCACTGCCGCACGTTGGCCGGCCGGCTGCTGATACCAGTCGGAGAAGGCCTTGCTGGCATGTTCCAGTGCTTCCAGCGCATGCTCGGCACTGGCATAGTGGGCTTCGCCGACCACATCGCTGCGCAGCTGCGGGCTGGTCACCGGCAGGATGGTCTGCGTCTCCACTGCCTTGCCGCCAATCAGTGGTTTGGCGGTCCAGCGCTGCTCGCGGAACTGTTCGATGGCCGTCATCAGGGCACTCCTTTCACCGTCTATCATCAGGTTGTGACCCTTGGCGTTGCGACGCTCCGGGCCGTAGATCTCGGGGGGCAGTGGAATCAGGGTGTTCTTGTGGTCTTCCCGGGTACGCACCTTCATGACCGGTGATTCGATCAGATCGGACACCGGGGTGCGGGCATCCACCAGGCGATGCACGAACGACGAATTGGCGCCATTCTCCAGCAGCCGGCGCACCAGATAGGGCAGCAGATCCTTGTGCACGCCGACCGGCGCATAGATGCGCACCGAGCGCTCAGTATCTTCAATCAGGGTGTCGTAGAGAGCGTCGCCCATGCCGTGCAACCGCTGAAACTCGAAATTACGCCCCTTGCCCAGGGTCTCGATGGCCGCCACCGTGTGCGCATTGTGCGTGGCAAACTGTGGAAACAGGCCCTGCTGTGCCTCATCACCCAGCAGGTATCGCGCGCAGGCCAGGTAGGCGACATCGGTGTTCTCCTTGCGCGTATAGACCGGGTAGCCTTGGGTGCCCAGTTGCTGACAGAATTTGATTTCGCTATCCCAGTAGGCCCCTTTGACCAAACGAACAGGAATCGATTCGCCGTGCCGACGGGCCAGCGAGGCCAGGTAACCCAGCACCGGCAGCGCGCGCTTCGAGTAAGCCTGCACCACCATGCCGAAGTTGTTGAACCCGCGAACTTCCGGGTTTTCGAATACAGTGCGGAACAACTTCAGTGACAGCTCGAGGCGATCCGCTTCTTCCGCATCAATGGTAACTCCGATCTGATTGGGCACCGCCAGCCTGAGCAGGCTCAGTACCCGGTCTGCCAGCTCGGTCAGCACTCGCTCTTCGTGCGACGCTTCATACCGCGGATGAAGTGCTGACAGCTTGATGGAAATGGTGGGCAGCGGCACGTCGTCCGGCCACTTTTTGCGAAAATCGATGATCGACTGGATGGCGTTGCGATAGGCTTCCAGATAGCGCTCTGCATCCTTCTCGGTCATGGCGGCTTCGCCCAGCATGTCGAAGGAGTAGGTATACCCTTTCGCTCGGTAGGACTTGCCGTTCTTGAGCGCTTCCTTGATGGACTGGCCGAGCACGAACTGACGACCCATGATGCGCATGGCTTGATGCATGGCCTGACGGATGACCGGCTCACCAGCCCTGTTGATCAGTTTTTCCAAGACGGAGCCGGCATTTTTCTCGCGTGTTTCCAGTTGGGTTACCTTGCCGGTCAGCAGAAGGCCCCAGGTGGAGGCATTGACAAACAGTGAGTCGGATTTACCCAGGTGGGCTTTCCAATCGGCGGGCGACAACTTGTCCCGAATCAGGTCATCCGCCGTCTCCGCATCCGGGACCCGCATCAGCGCTTCCGCCAGACACATCAGGATCACGCCTTCCTCGTTGTCCAGGCTGTATTCCTGCAGCAGCTTGTCGACCGCATGGGCCACTTCGGTTTCATTGCGGACCCGCGTGACAATCCTCTCGGCCCGGTCAACGATGGTCTGATCTTCCGCAGCCGTGCCCTCGGCAATGGGTAGCAGATGATTCATCCACTCGGTTTCATCGACCGCATACAGCTGGGTGATGTGACGCATCCAGTCTGCATCTCTCCAGTCACGGTAGTCTCCGGCAAGCAGCGCGGCGGGATCAAAGGACAGGCGCATGACGGTATGCCTCCAGTATTGTTGACTTGTTATGGGTCGACAGTACTTCGAGGCATTGTCCGGATTCTTGTCATTAAGGCGGGAGGCTTTGTCAAAAACTGCGGAAATGACGAATTTCCGCTCGCATCATGGCGCGCTCGTCAATGCAGACGGGACTGCCGTCGCACTTCGGCGGGTGTTCTGCCCAAGTGGGCTTTCATGGCTTTGGTGAGGGCACTCTGATTGGCAAAGCCGACCTGCAGCGCGATGTCCGCGATCGGCTGACAACTGTGCTGCAGGAGCCAACTGGCTGTCTGTAATCGCCGTTTCAGCACATGCTGATAGGGCGTCAGGCCGGTTTTCTGCCGAAACAGATACTGAAACTGGCTGACGCTGAGATAACACAGGCTGGCCAGGTCGGAAACCTTAATCGGCTCCGAGAGGTGTTGGTGCAGCCAGTTGTCGATCCGGTTCAGAGGGATCTTGTCCCGCCTGTCCGCCAGGGGGCTCTGATCGAACAGGCGGTGATACAGCGCGTGCAACAGCGTGCCGGTAAAGTGCGCACCCAGCCAGCGATCACTCGGCTGTCGGCTCATTTCAGCACCCACCACACTGAGCAGTCGCACAAAATCGAGGTCGAGATTGACATAGCGTGGCTGGCTGAACAAAGGGGCAACCAGTTGCGGATGAATCAGGGCAGCGGCCTGCGGGCTTTGATCGATATTCACGATCAGCATCTGATTGTCCCCGACACCTTGAAAGGCATGGTTGTATTCCGAAGGTACCAGACATCCCACCCAAGGGGTCACTTCATGACCGCCCGGCCCTTCAAGCTCAAACTCAGCTCGCCCGCGCAGCCCGAACACCATCTGGTGGTGTGCATGGTGATGCGTCTGGCCACTGGAAGGCAGTTGTTGAATCTGGGTATCTGTTGACATGATCCGCTCGGCATCGCGATGCTGGTATCATGTGCAGGATAGACCGAACTGCAGATTCTGACAATCCAATGAACATGAATCAGCCCGAACCCAATCATCCGGCAACGTCGAAAGCCCCCACCCGAGAGTGGGTGGTCTACATGCTGCGCTGTGCCGATGCCAGTCTCTATACCGGCATCACCACCGACATCACTCGGCGACTGCGCCAGCACAATGGCGAGTTGGGTGGCGGTGCCCGATATACCCGGCCTCGGCGCCCCGTTGAACTGGCCTGGCATTGCCACTGTGCATCCCGCTCTCTCGCAGCAAAGGAAGAGGCGCGCCTGCGGCGCCTCACCCGACAACAGAAACTGGACCTGATCAGCGGCTGAAGCGGTCGATCAGAGACGCCTGCTCGGCAGCCATGCGGCGGATATTGTCAACCAGCGCTGCACCCTGATCCATGTCACCCTGATTGGCTTCTGCCCGCTCGGCAATGCGATTGGTCGATTCGGCCATTTCACTGGAGGCCAGTTCCTGTTGGCTCACGGCTTCCGATATATTCTCCGTACCTCGTTCAATATCGCCAATACCACGCAGAATATCTTCCATTTTCTCGCTTAGTTCATTGATCGCGGCGACCCCGGCCTCGGCCTCTTCATGACTGGTTTCAATCGCCGTAACGGCATCGGCCGTGGCTCCGACCAGATGATTGAGCAGGTCGGCAATGGAAACAGTACTCTCTTGGGTACGCTGCGCCAGGTTGCGCACCTCATCGGCGACCACGGCAAAACCTCGACCCTGCTCACCGGCCCGGGCAGCCTCGATGGCAGCATTCAGGGCCAGCAGATTGGTCTGTTCGGCGATGGCGCCGATGCTGTCCACAGCCGCCTTGATGTCTCCCGAATCGGTGGCCAGTTTGCTCACCACTTCATTGGCACGCCGGACCTCAGAATTGAGCGCATTGATCTTGCTCACGGCATTCTGCAGGACGCCGTTGCCGTCCCGAACCTGCTGCGTGACGCGCGCTGTTTCACCGGCGGTGCTGCGGCTGTTTTCGGCCACATCGCGAATGGTGGCCGACATTTCGTGCACTGCCGAAGCCATGGTATCGGTATCCGTGCGCTGTTCTTTTACTCGGTCCACCACATGGGTCAGCCGCTCGCTGGTGTCTTCAGTGGAGGCGCTCAGATCGCGTGCCAAACCGCCCATGCGCCCGAGTACGGTTGACGTATGATGTTGCTGGGCGAACAGGGCGAGTCGCACGGCGCCCAATATGCCAATGTCGCCGGTGTAGACATACTGCGCCACTGGATCATTGATGACCTCGTGCAGAAAATCCAGGCGCTTCCTGAGCAGGGTGGGAATCACATAGGTCACGGCCAGACCAGTCAGGCCCGCTGTAACCAACTGACTCCAGAGGTTCATGGCACCAAAGCCGGTGATATTGACCAGTCCCAACACCACCAGCGCCATCAAGGCGCCGACACCGGTGAAGACTTTCCAGGCACGCAGATGTTCGCGCCAGGTGAAGGCCTTTTTTCCGGCATTGAGACGGGCGTAAAGAATCTCCGCCCGGGCTTTCATTTCCTTTGGCGCATGCACCCGAACCGACTCGTAACCGACAATGGTGTCCCCTTCCCAGACCGGCATTACATAGGCGTCCACCCAGTAGTGATCCCCGTTCTTGCACCGATTTTTTACCAGCCCCATCCAGGGTCGACCGTTTTGAATACGGTCCCACATCATGCGGAACGCCTCCTGCGGCATATCCGGATGCCGCAGCAGGTTGTGACTCTCGCCAATCAGCTCCGCTTCACTATAACCACTGATGCGCACGAAGACCTCATTGCAGTGCGTAATGCGGCTTTTGGGATCCGTGGCAGAGATCAGTTCCTCACCAGGCTTTATCTCTACTTCTTTTTGCGTGACAGGGCCCGTCTTGCGCATGAGCGTAACTTCTCCAGGGTTCAGGGTTCAGGGTAAAAGTACTAGCGGCAGTCTGGATTATAACTTAAGGGGTAGTGGGTACCATCGAAGGAGAGCAGAACCTTATAAACACTGACATAGAGCAAGTCGCAATTCAGAATGTCGGGCGACTCCGGCGCACCAGATCTGCGGCCGGCAGGTGGGCATTGCCGGCCTGCTTCCAGGCCTGCGCCAGAAAAAGCTCACCACAGGCTACAGCATCTTCAAGGGCATGATGAGCCGCTCGGGGGGGCAGACCATGCCGCTGTCGACAGGCGGAGAGGGTATAGGCATCCAAGCGCTCTGCGCCCATCTGTTCATGCTGATAGCGCTGCGCGCGTCGACGCCGCTCCAGGAGCAGAGTGTCGACCACAGCCAGAGGTGACAACTCCACGCCAGTCTGCTTCGACGCAGCGCGCAACAGGCGCCAGTCCAGACCCGCATGGTGTGCGACCAGCACCGCGCCGGACATTGCCTGGGCCAGCTGCCGCATGACACTGTCCAGAGTCTCGCCGTCCGCGATGTCTGCTGAGGTCAAATGATGATGAACCACGCTCTGGTTGAGCGCTACTGGCGTTTGAATCACATGGTAACGAGCTTCCGACATGCCCATCACGCCATTGTGAATGGGCACCCAGGCCATCGACAGAATGCCGTCGGCACCGCAGTCCAGGCCATTGGTTTCAAGATCCAGAGCCAGAAAGCGCACTGTTCGCCAGTCCTGGCGCAGCATCAGCCGTTGCTGCTGCCAGTTCAGCCAATGAGTCTTGAAGCGGGTGGGCAGAGTGTGAGCTGTCATAGTCATACTGTCGACTCTACACAGCCCTGTCCAACCCACCATTAGACCTTGGTCTTAGACACCTGTCACAACCCATGGCGGTAGTGCAGTGCCGCTCCCTCCTGCGCATCTTTCAAAACCCGGAAGGCCGCCTTGAGCTGGCGTCTTTCGAGAGAGCTCAGGTATTCAGGCAGTATGGCATTGGGGGCATCGGCCACACTGTGTTCACCGAGTTGCCAGTGCAGGCGCAAATTGGTGAGAAAACGCCAGGTGTCCGCCAGGTTGTGCAAGTCTTCGTGTGCGTGCTGGCCGGTTTTCTCCAGCGCCTGCAGGCGCTCCAGCGTCCCGGGCTCGGTCAGTCCGGCTTGCAGGGCATGCAGCCGCACCAGATCATTGGCCACGGCAATGCCCAGTGTTTTCAGGTCGATACTGGCCTTGCCCTGCCGTGATTCGGTAAGCAATCGGTCAAACAGACCCAAGGGCACCGGAATACGTGCCACGGTACCCGCCACCTCAGCCAGAAACCGGCTCTGCTGACCCAGTTCTGCAACGTGGCGTCGGTGGCGCCGATACAGGTTTTGATTACCGGCAACACAGCGGCTGTCAAAGAAGATCATGCTGTTCAGCACACCTTTCGGCGTTGGCTCGGTTACCCAGCTTTGAAAACGCCCGGCCCATTGCTCACGAGACAGTCGCCATTCCGGGTTCTTCGCCATGACATTGCCCGGACAGAGCGGGATTCCGCAGGCGGCGAGACCGTCACAGACATAGTCCGCCAGCCCGGCAAACCAGCGCTCAGCTTGCGGACTAGGGTCGTCGGCCAGCAGCAGACCATTGTCCTGATCGGAATACAGCGTCTGGTCGGCACGACCCTGGGAGCCGAACGCCAGCCAGGCATAGGCCGCCGGCGGCGCCCCGTGCGCTTCGCCATAGAGGCTGATCAGACGCCTGGTCAGGGTATCGGTCAGAGCCGTTACCAGTCGGCCCGCCGTCGCCGCATCACGCGCATTGCGGGCGAAGCTGCGCACCTGATCCGGCAATTCCCGGGCAACGATGCGCAAACTGTCCAGATCCCGGGCCTTGTGCAGGCTTTTGCTGAAGATCTGTGGAGCGTTCTTCTGCTGTCGCAACAGGTCCGTGGTCGTGACGATGCCTACGGGTTGGTCCCGTTCGTCCAATACCGGCAGGTGATGGATATTGTGCTGGCTCATCAGTGCCAGCGCCTCGAACAGGGGTTCACTCATTCTGATCGTCACCGGCCCCGGGGTCATGATGTCCGCCACCGGCGACGATGGATCGAGACCGGCAGCCAACACCCTGTTGCGCAGGTCTCTGTCGGTAATGAGACCGCACAGGGAGCCGTCATCCAGTATCGGCAGACAGGACACACTGGCCTCTGCCATCCGGGTGGCTGCCGTTCGAATGTCGACGTCCCGCTCTGCGGCCACCAGCGGCCGGGAACCCAGGCTGGATATCGGCTGCTGACTCCAGTCAGCCTCGTTGGCCTCAAGGACAGGGGACGACGGCACACCAATCTGCCAGTCGGCAAACTGTGCCTCCAGTTGCGGCTGACGTTGCAGGAGTCCCTGCAGCGTTTCTGCCGACAAGCGGTAGAGAATGCCGTCCTGGCGCACTGCCAGCGGCCGATAGCCCGGGGCAGTCGGATCCAGAGGCAGGCCAACCTCCGGCCCGAGGAAGTCGCCTCGTTCCAGTCGGTGCACCGGCTCTTGGTCCGGACCCAGCACATCAATCACCCCGGAATACAGAACGTAAAACGCCTCCGGCATCTGAGCCAGCAGCTCGGATGCATTGGAGGCGTTGATGTAGAGGCTGTCCAGACGGCGCAGCGCTTGGTCACGCTCCGCCGCGGGCAGCCGGTCAAACGGCGGCAGACTGCCGAGGAAGTCTGCCGGCCCGTCAGGTTTGTTGGACAATGAAGTGTTCCTCTTTGTTGGCATCGCGCCACAAACCGCCAAGCGGGATGAGGCGCAATGCCCTTGTGCCGTGATGCCTATGCCGCACGGGGTACCCGCACCTCTTCCACCATCGCCTTGATATGCTCCGGTGTTTCAGCCGTCACGCGGCTCACCAGGATAGCGACCAGGAAGTTGATCCCCGCACCCACGGCCCCGAATGAACCGGTATTGATGCCGAACAACCAGTAGTCGGCCGTATCCGGCAGCATATTGGTACCCGGGATGAAGAACCAGCCCTTGTAGGTGAAGATGTACAGTGCCGTACTGATCAGGCCCGCGAGCATGCCCGCAATGGCGCCCTGCTTGTTCACCGACTTCATGAAGATACCCATCATCAGCACCGGGAACAGACTGGCAGCAGCGAACCCGAAGGCGAGCGCCACCACTTCGGCCGCAAAGCCGGGCGGATTGAGCCCCAGATAACCGGCCAGCAGTATCGCTCCGGCCATGCTCAGACGAGCCGCCCGCATCTCGTTCTTCTCGCTGATATTGGGCATCCACACCCCTTTCAGCAGGTCGTGCGAGATCGATGACGATATGGCCAGCAACAGACCTGCCGCGGTCGACAGGGCGGCGGCGATACCGCCGGCCGCCACCAGCGCAATCACCCAGTTGGGCAGGCCGGCAATACCGGGATTGGCCAGTACCATGATGTCGCGATCCAGCGTGGTAACCTCATTGCCTTCCCAGCCCCATTCTTCGCGGGCCATGGCGGCAAATTCTTCGTTCTCGTCATTGTAGTACTGAACGCGGCCGTCGTTGTTCTTGTCCTCGAAGGCCAGCAGTCCGGTTTGCTGCCAGCGCTCGGTCCACTCGGGCAGGTTGTCGAGATGGATGTTGCCCTCGGCGGAGCCGACTTCACCCGGCTGTACCGTCTTGACGAAATTCCACATGGCCATGGCACCCACTGCCGGTGCAGTGGTGTACAGCAGCGCGATGAACACCAGCGACCAGCCAGCAGATTTGCGCGCATCGCGGATCTTGGGCACGGTGAAGAAGCGCACAATCACGTGCGGCAGGCCGGCGGTGCCGATCATCAGCGACAGGGTCAGCAGGAACATGTTGATCTGACTCATGCCGCTGAGGCTGGTATAGGCTGCAAAGCCCAGGTCGACCAGGGTGTTGTCCAGCGCTTCCAACAGATAGGTGTCTGTCCCCGCCGCCGTCGACCCCAGGGCCAGTTGCGGGATCGGGTTGCCGGTCAGTTGCAGGGCAATAAAGACCGCCGGTACCGTGTAGGCAAAGATCATCACGCAATACTGCGCAATCTGCGTGTAGGTAATCCCCTTCATGCCGCCAAAAACCGCATACAGGAAAACCACCACCATGCCGGAAATCAGACCAATGGAAATCGGCACATTGAGCAGGTTGGAGAAGGCAATGCCGACCCCGCGCATCTGGCCGATCACATAGGTAATGGAGATCACCAACAGCGAAATGACCGCAATCACGCGCGCTGTTTTGGAGTAGAAACGATCCCCGATAAATTCAGGTACCGTGAACTTGCCGAACTTGCGCAGATAAGGCGCCAGCAGCAGTGCCATCAGCACATAGCCGCCGGTCCAGCCCATCAGGTAGGCGCCGCCGCTGTAGCCCAGAAAGGCAATCAGGCCGGCCATGGAAATGAAGCTGGCCGCGGACATCCAGTCAGCCGCGGTGGCCATACCGTTGGCGACCGGATGAATTCCCTTGCCGGCCACATAAAATTCGCTGGTACTGCCGGTGCGTGCCCAGAAGGCGATCCCGATGTACAGGGCGAACGTCAGCCCCACCACCAGGAAACTCATGACTTGCAAACTCATGCTGTCGTCCTCTTGTGCTTATTCTTCGTCGACGTTGAATTCTTTATCCAGCTTGTTCATGCGCCAGGCATAGAAGAAGATCAGGACAAGGAAGGTGTAGATGGAGCCCTGCTGCGCAAACCAGAAGCCCAGCGGATAGCCGCCCAGACTCAAAGCGTTCAGCGGCTCGGCCCAGACTATGCCCAGCCCCAGCGATACCAGAGCCCAGACGATGAGACAGCCAAAGATGACCCGGAGGTTGGTTCGCCAGTAGTTGCGACGATCCTCCTGGTGCTGCGAGTTTTTTTCTTCAGACATGCGTATTCCCTCCAGGGCAATGCTGTTGTTCTTGTTTGGTGCATTGCCGAATCTACGCTCTGCCAGAAAATAGGAAATTCGACGTTGGTCTAAGGTGGTGACGAGAATGTGGTCGCCGGCGCCTGCGGCAGGGTATGCTTGGCGGACTGAGAGCTGCAGGCAATACTGACCCATGACACTGTTGCTGATTCTGGCTGCACTGGCCTACATAGCGCTGCTTTTTGCCGTGGCAAGCTGGGGCGACCGAGCCGGCTCGCTGGGCCAGCGCTGGAGTCATCATTCATGGGTGTATGGCCTGTCGATCGCCATCTATTGCACCTCCTGGACCTACTACGGCGCCGTCGGCAACGCGGCTACCAGCGGCTGGACCTTTCTGCCCATTCTGCTCGGCCCCATGCTGCTGTTCCTGTTTGGTCAGCGCCTGCTGATCAAGCTGGTCACGGTGAGCAAGGAACAGAACATCAACTCCATCGCAGACTTCATTGCCTCGCGCTACGGCAAGCGACAGGGGCTGGCGCTGACCGTGACCATCCTGGCTGCCGCCGCCATCATTCCCTATGTGGCCCTGCAACTGAAGGCGGTTGCCGTCAGCTTCAGCGCCGCCTCGGGCAACCCGATGCTGGGCAGTGAATACTCACTGGTGGAATTGCTGGTGGCCTTTCTGATGGCGATATTCGCCATGCTGTTCGGCACCCGGCGGGTGGATGTCACCCAGTATCGCAGCGGCATGATGCTGGCGGTGGCCTTCGAATCCACGGTCAAGCTGTTTGCCCTGTTGCTGGCGGCCGCTTTCGCCTGGGTACTGCTCGGCCAGGGCAGTGCTCAATCAACCGTCGCCACACTGCGCGAACTGGATCTCAACCCGGGCTGGGGCGGCGCTACCTGGGTCACCTCGACATTCATGATCCAGATGTTCATGGCGGCAGGTGCCATTCTCTGCCTGCCCCGCCAGTTTCATGTCATGGTGGTGGAAAACGGTGCCATCGAGCATCTGAAAACCGCGCGCTGGCTGTTTCCGCTGTATCTGGTGCTGACCAGTCTGGCCATCATGGTACTGGCTGTTGCCAGTGAAGCCCTGCTGCCCGGCTTTGCCGACCGCAGCATGACGGCGCTGCAACTGCCGCTTGAGCAGGGTCAGTTCTGGCTGATGCTGGTGGTCTACATAGGCGGCATTTCGGCGGCCACGGCCATGGTGATCGTGGCCACAGTCACACTGAGCACCATGATCAGCAATGACGTGGTCATGCCCATGCTGCTGCAGGGGCGCACCAACCCCTTGCCCCGCGCCCACCGCTTCCAGCGGCGCCTGCTGCTGATCCGCCGGGCCGCGATTCTGGTCATTCTGCTGCTCGGCTGGCTGTGCTATCACCTGTGGACCGCGCAAATGGATCTGGTCAGCATCGGGTTGCTGGCGTTCTCGCTGGTGCTGCAACTGCTGCCCCCCATGCTGGGCGGCCTCTACTGGATGCGCGGCCATGCCCGGGGCGTGTACTGGGGTCTCGGGCTGGGCACCCTGACCTGGGTGCTGGTGGTGCTCTGGCCCCTGATCATGGATACAGGGGCGTCAGCCGATCAATTGATTTCCCAGGGCACCATGATCAGCCTGCTGGTCAATGTGGTGGCCTATGTGGTGGGTTCCTGGCAGGCCACCCATGCGCTGACCGATCGCATTCAGGCCACTGCCTTCGTACAACCCAGTGCCCAGTTGCCGCAACAGGCCGACACCGCTGACCATCGGTTGCGCAACGAAGACCTGCAGTTGCTGCTGGTCACCTTTCTCGGCCGCGAGCGGGCCCATCAACTGATCGAGTCTTTCGAGCACAGCGAAAGAATCACCCTGCGCCGACCGGAGCGCGCCGAACCGGCCTTTATCGACTATGTGGAAAAGTCCATCGCTGGCGTGCTGGGGGCGGCTACGGCCCGCTCGCTGATCCGCGCAGCCCTGGCCGATGAGCAGCTCAATCTGGAACAGGTGGTGCACTTCTTTGACGACACCACCCAGGCCTTGCAGACCCAGCAGTCCATTCTGTTCAGTTCGCTGGAAAATCTGGATCAGGGCATCAGCGTGGTTGACGCCGATCTGCGCCTGGCCGCCTGGAACCGGCGTTATCTGGAGATGTTTCCCTATCCGGATGGTCTGGTGCAGCCGGGCCGTCACGTCAGTGAACTGATCCGCTACAACGCCGAACGGGGTGAGTGCGGTGTCGGCGAGGTGGAAGACCTGATCAATAAGCGGCTGCGCTTCATGGAAGCCGGCTCACCCCACCGGTTCATCCGTCGACGCTCCGACGGCCGGGTGATCGAAATGGTGGGTAACCCGCTGCCCAGTGGCGGCTTTGTAACCAGCTTCACCGACATTACCGAGCACATTGAAACCCAGCAGGCACTGAAAGACGCCAACATCGATCTGCAGCAGCGCATTCGCACGCGCACCGACGAGGTGAAGGAGATCAACCGCGAACTGAGTGAAGAGATCGAGCGCCGCCGCCAGACGGAGATCGAGCTGCAACAGGCCAAGGCTGAAGCCGAATCGGCCAATGCCAGCAAGACACGGTTTCTGGCGCTGGCCAGCCACGACATCCTGCAGCCCCTCAATGCGGCTCGGCTCTATCTGTCGGCACTGGATACGGAGCAGCTCGATGACCGCAATCGCCAGTTGACCGAAAAGCTGGACAGCGCACTGGATTCGACCGAAAACCTGATGTCGACACTGCTCTCCATTGCCAAGATGGAACAGGGCGCCATGGTGCCGCAATACCGGTCGGTGCGCCTGAACGAGATTCTCGAACCGCTGGTCAGCGAATACAGTCTGTTGTCGGAACGCCGGGGCCTCCGATTCAGGGCACACCTGCTGGACGATGTGGTGGTGCATACCGATGCCACCTACCTGCGGCGCATCGTGCAGAACTTTGTGTCCAATGCGGTAAAATACACTGAAGAAGGCGGTGTTTTGCTGGGCGTTCGCCGACGTTCGCATGACAACGCCATACTGATCAGTGTCTGGGATACTGGTCCGGGCATTTCACCGCAGCAGCAGTCGCGGGTCTTCGATGCCTTTATCCGCCTGCACCAGAGTGGCGTCAGTGGTGTCGGTTTGGGCCTCGCTGTAGCGCAGCGCATGGGGGAACAACTGGACACACCGATTACCCTGAACTCACGGGAAGGCCGCGGCAGCTGTTTCACGGTCCGGGTACCACTCGGCAACCCGGCCGACACCGAAACACGCGCGGCTGCCGGTAGCAGCCACGATGCTCTGGATCATCTGACCATCGTCTGCGTCGATGATGAAGCCGAAAATCTGTCCGCCCTGTCTGCCCTGCTTGACCGCTGGGATTGTCAGGTCCACTGTTTCCTCACCGCTGAAGACGCACTGGTTTGGGCCGAGACTCACGAGGCGCCCAGCCTGCTGTTGCTCGACTATCAGCTCGGCAGCGACATGGACGGCCTGCAACTTGGCCAGGCCCTGCGTGAACGCTGGCAGCACAATATCCCTACTGCTCTGGTCACCGCCATGCATGACCCGGAACTCAAGAAGAGCGCCCGGGCCCAGGGCGTGCAGGTGCTCAACAAACCGGTGAAGCCCGGGAACCTGCGCGCCCTGCTGCGGCATGTGGCGGTGCAGGTGTCACGCGACACCCTTCGTCAGTGAGTCATCAGGGCAATGTGAACCCTTGCACCAGCCTGTCCAGTTGCCATTCGGACAGTCGACTGGGTATGACCGACGCCAGTCGATTGCGCAGCCAGCAGGCTGCTGGCGAGGACCACTGACCGGCTGCACCGATACGGCGCGACTGCAGCATGACACCGGTCACGCGCTTGTGGCGTTGCTGAAAGAAGGCCTTGAAGGCAGCCTCCGGAGACGTGTGCCGGTCCAACTGACGCGCCAGCACCAGCGCGCTTTCAATGCCCATGCAGGCGCCCTGACCGAGATTGGGTGTAGTCGGGTGCGCCGCATCGCCAAGCAATACGGTGCGGCCCCGGTGCCAGCTCGCCAATGGCGGCAGGTCGTGGATGTCGTTTTGCAGAATATCCTCGGCCGGCGTGGCTTCCAGCAGGGTGGGAATGGGGGCATGCCAGTCACCGAACAGGGTCTGCAACCGACTGAGTCGCGCTTCTCCGCCGACGGTTTCTCCGGCGGGCTGGTTGGCGGTGGCAAACCAGTAGATGCGCTCGTGATCCACTGCCGACCAGCCGAACCGACAGCCCCTGCCCCAGCTCTCGCCGGACTCACCGAGCCGGGCACTGTGCGGAGCCCGCACGATGCCTCGCCAGGCCGTGTACCCTCGATAGACCAGATCGCTAGCCGGCCAGAGCTGCCGGCGGATGCGGGAATTCGCCCCGTCGGCCGCGATCAGGATGTCTGCCTCCAGTTCCTCGCCACTGTGCAGACGCAGCCGGGCGGGCGTCCCCTCGCCGCCGGCGGCCACCACTGACTCGGCAGTCTGTCCGGTACTCACCGTGTCCGGCGCCAATGCCTGCAGCAGCAGACCATGCAGCGCTGCACGATGGATCATCACGCAGGGCATGCCGGTTCTGGCCGCCAGACCAGCTGTGTCCATGCTGCTGAGTACCCGACCATCGGCCTGCCGTATTTCACCGCGGCGCAGACGAGCGCCCGCTGCAGTGACCGCATCACTGAGCCCCAGCGCCCCCAATGCGTGCAGCGCATTGGGCCAGAGCGACAGGCCGGCTCCGACCGGAGCCAGTGTGTCCGCCTGTTCCAGCACCCTTACAGAGATGTTCTGACGCTGCAGCGCAATCGCGCAGACCAGTCCGCTGATACCAGCGCCAACAATGACAGCCTTAGGTGTCTCCTTCATTTTTCAGTGTTCCCTGAGCAATATAAATTCGATTGCTGGCCTCGCCACCGGTAAAGGGATTGGCGAAGCGGACCTCATGGTCCTGTATCTCGTCGAAGACGGCGCGCAGACCGTCCACAAAGCGCTCGTCTGCCACCGCATCGGACCAGAGCCCGAATACGCCCTCCGGCTTGAGCTGACGGGTCATGGCACGCAGGCCAGCCGGCCCGTAGAACCGGGCATTGGCCGGGTCCAGCAGAGCTTCGGGCGTGTGGTCGATATCGAGCAGAATGGCGTCGTACCGGTGATCGGGTCGTTGCTCGTCGAACGAGCACTCGGGCTCAGTGGCCAGGGCGAAGAAGTCACCACAGACCAGCGCGCAGCGCGCATCGCCGGTTATTTCAGGGCCCAGCGGTACCAGTCCCTGCCGGTGCCAGTCGATGACCGGCTGCAGGTACTCCACCACACGCAGGCTGGCCACACGTTCGCAGCGCAAAACGGCTCGGGCGGTATAACCCAGCCCCAGACCGCCAACCACCACATCCAACTGATCACCGGAGAGTGCCTTGAGCCCCAGGTTGGCCAGTGCCACTTCGGCATCGACAAACAGACTGGACATCAGGAACTCGTCGCCCAGTTTGACTTCAAAGATATCGCGCTCTCCGGTAGCCGGGAAACGGCGCCGCCGCAAGCTGATATCACCGATCACAGAGGGCTGGCGATCGAGTTGCTGAAACACGGGTTTGGTCATGGATACTTGAACTCGCTGCAGGACGACTATAATAACTGTGGGAGTTTCATCCACAGCGTGACTCAAGGAGCAGAACATGACACACCCCCGCGGCAAATTAAAGCCTTTCGCATTGACCCTGCTGATACTGGTATTCGGCCTGCTGGGCCATGCCCAGGCCGTTGATTACTGGTCAGGAGGTGTGGGCGCTGAATCGCGCGCTGACGCGCCAAGTGGGCATAATACCCATTTCGAGTTTTTCGAGCGCAATGGTTCCTATCTGACCGGTCTTGAAGTGAGGATATCGGAAGTGGACGGGGGTAATGTTCTGCTGGACACCGACCATGTCGGTCCCTGGCTGAGAGTTGACTTGCCGGACGGCTACTATCGTATCGAAGCCACCCGGCCAAGCAACGGCGAGGTTCAGCGGGTGCGCTTCGAGGTCACCAATAGCCGAACGGAAGGCCTGATGGGGCTGCGCTACATGGAGTGATCCATCACTTCGCGCAGGCTCTGCTCTGTCAGGGGGTCCAGATAGAGCAGCCAGTCGTCAACACAGTGGGTGTCCTCACCGGGATGCCCATGCAGTCGGTAGGCGGGATTCACATCGGTCAGCACGACCGCATCGGCCTGATCGGTGCGTTTGCCGTTAACGTAAAGCTGCACGCCATCGTGTCGCGCTCCGGAATCTGACGCATTGATGGTCAGGGCGACATGACTCCATTCGGTGGCCGGCAAGGCAGGCCCTTTCAGATGCACGTGCCAGTCCTGGAGACGATCCCAGAGCAGTACATCCAGTTGCGACGGATTCGCCAGAACTCTGAGCCCGGACTGTGGCGTAAAATCCGACGAGAAGAGTCGGCGCGTGCTGTCCACCGGCAACCCGGGATTGATCCAGAAGGCAAAGGTCAGCACCGTGTATTGCAGGGGTTCTTCCAGTTCTTCCGAATTCATGACAAAGCGCAAATCACCGTACTGCAGGCAAGCAGCCTGACCGCGCTTGCCGGGCTCATAGGACAGGTGTTCCGGGTCAAACTGGATATGGGTCGGGGGCAGAAGTGCGTTTTCCCGTCCCGCCGTGATTCTGTCGCCCGGCGCCTGGATGTCATCATGATCGGCCGAAAACCAGAGCACGGAGCCCGGATAGTCGTATGCACCAATAGCGGCCTGGCGGGCATCAGATTGCTGCGGCTTTTCACACCCGGCGACCAGCAGGCCAAGCGTCAGAGCAGCGATGACTCGCAGGTCACTCCACCACATCGACATTGCGCACATCCATCAGACTGTCCTCATTCATACCCGGGCCCGATGGTGTCAGCAGCCCCCCAGCATGATTGTAGATCACGGTGTCATGGATGAACGGGTGGAAACTATCCGAGGATCGACCGTAGTTGGGCGCAAAGGCGTAAAACATATTGCGCACATCATTGCCACTGCGCTGCAATTGCGGTGATTCAGCATCACCGACCAGCGCACAATTGCGCACACCCGAATTGTCATTGCTGCCGGTCAGCACAATGGCCCGCTTGTAGCTGCTGGCAATCACACAGCCATCGACGATCTGATCGTTCTCGATCCATACGCCGTGGTCCTGCAGACCATAGGCCTGAATATTGCGCAGCACGAAATCTCCCGGACCAATGGCGGCACCGTCGCCGCGGAAACCGCGGAAGAAGAAACCCATGCCGCGCGTCTGCGGCGGATAGATGTTGCCATCGGCCGGACCACGGGCCACCTCGCCATCAACCCAGGAAATGGTGTGGGCCCTGTTGTCCTCAAAAATCATCGGCGCGGGCGCCACTATCTCCCAGTCTTCCCAGTCGCGCGGCCACATGGCACTGGCCTGGTTCTGATTGCTGTTGCCACTGTACATCCGATACAGGCCACGCTCGTCGTCCCAACGGGCTCGACCAACAAAGGCAGCACTGTTGAAGAAGCCGGTGCCACGCTCGGTCACCCCAGCCGCCACATTGCCGCGCAGCGTATTGAAAGGATTTTCGCCCCAGAAAGCACCCACCTTGTCTTCTTCCTGACAGGAGCTGGTCTGGGGAATGGTGACCGCCCGGCGCTCAAAACAGGGACTGGCCCGCTGGTCGGTGCCCGGCACCCGAATCTGCCGCCGCAAAAACGCTGTCTTCTCCGGGTCGAGCACATTGTGCACCAGCATGGCCAGATTGCGTGACAGGGTATTGCCGAACTCGGTGCCGTCCTCTGCAAACACGAACGCATGATTGCTGATGTCATAACCGACATTGTTGTCGACCACCACGCCCGTCGTGCCATGCAGGTTCACTGCCCGCTGAAACGAGGAGTGGACACTGCTGTTGCGGATATAGTCGCCCGTGGCGTCGATGGAGTCGATCAGCCACTGATCCATCTGCTGACGGTCGTCTTCGCCAAGTTGGACATACATGTTTCTGCCGTTGTTGTTCACTGTATACAAGCGCCAGCGCTCTACATTGGTACTGGGCATCTCGTCCGGTTTGCCCGGCCCCTCATAGCGATCCCACATAGCCTTGAATTCAGCCCTGGCATAGATGGCTTCCATGTTGTCCACATAGGGCCGGTGCCAGTGGGAACAATATCGGCCCTGACTGCCCTGCTGACCACAATGACGCAACTCCAGGCCGGAGATGTTCACTGTAGACGGATACATATACATGGTGTGCACGCCGTAATTATGGTCTACGGAACTGTCATCACCTTCGAACACGATATTGCGACTCAGCAGCGCCACTTCGGCGCGCAGGTCCAGTTCGCGCAGCTCGTCGCTGCCATCACGGTAGTATTCGACATGGCCACTGCGCGGATAGGTCACGGCACGGTCCAGATAGATCCGGCGCCCCTGTACCGACTCGATGGTGAAATCTTCCGCTTCGGTGGCAATGAAACCGGTAGGCGCCAGCGCAATGCGGTCTCCCGGCTGCCAGCCGGTGGAACTGGTCAACAGCAGGCTGGTATCACCGGGCTCTGCGGGCTCGTCAAGCTGCGTCCAGGTTCGCTTCATGGCGCTTTCGCTGTACACCGACAGGGTTCCGCCGCCCATCACCATCAAGGTTTTGTAGTTGCCAAAGTCGGTACGGGCCTCTCTCTCGCCGTCAGCATCCACATGCCACAGTGCCTGCCCACGCGGCAGGCCTGCGTCCTCGTCTTCTTCCAGCAATTCGCGATAGACGCGGCGCGGGTCATTGAAAGTGATTCGAATATCGCTGGCCAGCGGGCGCTCCCGCGTGCCCAGCTCCAGTTTCGCATTGGAACCGTGCACATGAATCCAGTGGGTTTCCAGATGCGCGTCCTGGTCCTGGAACAACAATTGTCCGTGAATCATCAGAGACCGGATACTGACCTCGGGCTCGTCCATGATCACCACCTGGTTGGGACCGATCATGATATCCTGATTGGGCGCATCGGAAGGATACAGCTCGGACCAGTAGCGGGCACCGGACGGGAAAACCTGCGCCGGGCGTTCGACCACCCCGGCGGAGAATTCGACCTCGTTCAGCCGGGCATAGTGCCCCTGAGCACGGTCTTCGCTGTCATCCCAACGCACATGTTCACTGTGCCACTCGATTTCAGCTTCGCCCTCAGGCACGACAAAGGTTCGGGTTTGCCAGTCGGAGGACCCTTCAACTCTGGACACTTCTGATCCGTTCACGTGCACGGCCATGTTAGGTGACGGGTCGGCGTCATCGGCATCAAGGCGCCAGGAAAAGCGCAGCGTCCCAGGCCCTTCGAAGGTTCGCGTAATGACGTCTGTGATCATTTCCGCATCACCCTGACCCAGGCTTGAGGAAGCTGTGCCGCTGCCGTCATCAGAATCATTGCTGGAAGAGCCACCGGAGCTCCCGAAAATGCAGCCCGCCAGCAGCAGGCTGGCCATTGGCAACACTATACGGAGCGGCGTGACGTTGCGGTGTTGAGGCGCCACAGGAGACTTTCCCGGATTCATGGCCCTGACTCCCTGTTCTGTTCATTGTCTGCCGCCATGATTAAAGCAAAAGACAGCCTTTGTCAGGCCGGCGTTCGGGCAAGTGTGAAGTACTTGGCAGTTCTGCGGGCTCCAGTCACTCATGTCGCGAAATTAAGAAAATTGTGACCCGATAGGTATCAGGCCAAGCCAGCCAGATGGATAATCAGCAGCTATACTGTCAGCTGTAACATGGCAGAGGTAATATCGAATGCTGCTGCACCCCCAACTGGCCATGCGCAACCAATGGCTGCTGACCCTTTGCCTGGCCATTCTGCTGTCCGCCAAAGCCTATGGCGAGTCCGTCAGTGTGCGCTACCTGGCCTCCACCACCGGCGATCAGCGCTCCGACTATGCCATTGAGTTGCTCTATCTGGCGCTGGAGAAATCCGGCCTTGATCATACGATGGTCGGTGTCACCACGCGCATGCAGCAGCAGAGAGCCTTGCAGGAAGTGATTGCCGGGGAGCGACTTGATGTCATGTGGACCATGACCTCCGAAGACCGCGAAGCCGTCGCCCGTCCCATCCGGTTCCCGGTATACCGCGGGCTGATTGGTATCAGGTTGCCGCTGGTTACCGAGGCGCGCATCGAGAGTCTGGCCAGCGTCGAAACCCTACGTGACCTGCAGAACCTGCAGGCCGGCCAGGGTTATGGTTGGCCGGATACAGAGATCCTGGCCTATAACAGCCTGTCCGTTATTACCGGCGGCGACTACCGCCAGCTTTTCCCCATGCTGTTGCAGAATCGTTTCGACTACTTTCCCCGGTCGGTACTCGAAATCTGGGCCGAAGCCGAGGCGTATGCCGAGGACGGCATCGTGGTCAGCCCCCATCTGGCCTTGCATTATCCGGCGGCAGTCTACTATTTTGTGGCGCCCGACAATGATGCACTGGCAGAAGCGATAGAGAACGGCCTGGAGACGGCCCTGGCCGACGGCTCACTGGAAGCCCTTTTCCTCGGGTTCTATGAGCACTATCTGGCACAGGCTCGTCTGGACGATAGAGTGATACTGGAACTGGACAATCCACTGCTGCCAGCAGACACCCCTTTGGATAGAGCTGAGCTCTGGTATAGGCCCTGAGATCGGCATCAGCCCTGGCTTGATTCAGTTATCTCAGGTTTCGGAAGGCGTGAGCCGCAGCCGCTCGGCCATCAGCACGGCCTGAGTCCGGTTGTTGATATCGAGCTTGCGGAAGATGGCGGTGATATGGGCCTTGACCGTCGCTTCGGTGATGCCCAGCGCATAGGCGATCTGCTTGTTCAGCAGACCTTCGTGCAAATGGCAGAGCACCCGGTATTGCTGGGGCGTCAGTTCAGCCACCTTGTGGGCCAGATCCTGATCTTCCCGGGACAGCCCGGCGAGCCGGTCTGCCACGCCTTCAGGTACCCAGGTATCGCCGTCGAGAATGCTTTGAATGGCTTCCGCGATCTGGTTTGAGGGCAGAGATTTGGGGATGAAGCCCAGTGCGCCGAAGCCGATGCAACGGGCCATGATGGCCGGGTCTTCGCTGCCTGAAATGATCGCGACGGGCAACAGGGGATAGTCTTCACGGACCCGGATCAGGCCATAGAGATCACCACTGCCCGGCATATGCAGATCGAGCAGCAGCAGGTCGACATCGTCGTCCTCTTCCAGCGCCGCCAGCGTGGCTTCCAGGCTGTCGGCTTCGCGCAATTCCAGGGCAGCAAACTGCTTCGCGAGCGCCCCCTGAAGGGCCTCGCGAAACAGGGGGTGATCATCTGCTACAAGGAATCTAGCCATCAGCCTCGGTGGTCTGTCGCCGTTCGTGTTCCTGAATCAGCGACTCTACCACAGAGGGGTCAGCCAGCGTAGAGGTATCCCCCAGGCTGCCATAATCGTTGGTGGCGATCTTGCGCAAGATGCGCCGCATGATCTTGCCGGATCGGGTCTTGGGCAGGCCGCCGGCCCACTGGATCACATCCGGTGTGGCAATCGGGCTCAGCTCGGTGCGCACCCATTGGCGCAGCTCTTTTTCCAGCGCAGCGCTCGGCTCGACGCCCTCGCTCAGGGTGACATAGACGTAGATGCCCTGCCCCTTGAGGTCATGTGGATACCCGACAACCGCCGCCTCAGCCACGGCTTCATGGGCCACCAGTGCACTCTCGATTTCGGCGGTGCCCAGACGATGACCGGAGACGTTCAGCACGTCATCTACCCGGCCGGTGATCCAGTAGTGGCCATCGGCATCGCACCGTGCCCCGTCACCGGTGAAATACATGCCGGGATAGCTGCTGAAATAGGTCTGCACGAAGCGCTCATGGTCGCCCCAGAGCGTTCGGGCCTGGCCGGGCCAGGAATCCAGCAGTACCAGATTACCCTGAACCTCGCCGGGTTCAGTCAGTTCGTTGCCTTCGTTGTCCACCAGCGCCGGGCGCACGCCGAAGAAGGGCAGCATGGCGGAGCCCGGTTTCATGTCACAAACGCCGGGCAGTGGGGTCATCAGCGCGCCGCCGGTTTCAGTCTGCCACCAGGTGTCGACGATGGGCGACTGGCCGTTGCCCATCTTTTCGAAGTACCAGTTCCAGGCTTCCGGATTGATCGGTTCGCCGACACTGCCCAGCAGGCGCAGTGTGGAACGGTTACTGGTACCCGTTGATTCTTCACCCTTGGCCATCAGGGCCCGCACCAGCGTCGGTGCCGTGTAGAGAATGGTCACGCCATGCTTGTCGATAATCTCGCCCACACGGCCCGGCCCCGGAGACGTCGGGACACCTTCGAAAAGGACACTGGTCGTCCCGTTGGCCAGCGGACCATAGACAATATAGGTGTGGCCGGTAATCCAGCCCACATCGGCAGCACACCAGTAGATGTCATCATCCTGCAGATCGAAGATGGCTTCATGGGTCAGCGAGGCATACACCATATACCCGCCAGTGGTGTGCAGCACGCCCTTGGGTTTGCCGGTCGAGCCGGAGGTGTAGAGGATGAACAGTGGATCTTCGGCGTTCATTTCTTCGGCCGGGCACTGCACATCGGCAGCCTCGACCAGTGTCTTCCAATCGAGGTCTCTCCCTTCTGTCCAGCTCACGTCTGCGCCGGTGTGGCGCAGTACCACCACGTCGGTGACACTCGGGCAGGCGTCATTCTTCAGTGCCTGATCCACATTGGCCTTGAGTGGAATACGATGGCCACCGCGCTTGCCCTCATCACTGGTAATCACCACCCTGGCGGAACAATCGTTCACCCGATCAGCTATCGCATTGGGTGAGAACCCGGCAAAAATCACCGAATGCACGGCACCGATACGGGCACAGGCGAGCATGGCGATGGCGGCCTCGGGCACCATGGGCATGTAGATGGCCACCCGGTCGCCCTTGGTGACACCCAGTGACTTGAGGCTGTTGGCAAAGCGACAGACCTGCTCATGCAATTGGCCATAGGTCAGGGTGGCCTGCACATCCGGACTGTCGCCTTCCCAGATGAAAGCGACCTTGTTGCGGTTGGCGGGCAGGTGCCGGTCCAGGCAGTTGTAGCAGGCATTCAGGGTGCCGTCTTCGTACCAGCGAATGTCGACATTGTGCGGGTCGAAGGACGTATGCTTGACCTTCGAATACGGCTGGAACCAGTCTATGCGCTCGCCCTGGGCGGACCAGAACCCTTCCGGGTTGTCCAGCGAGGCGGCATAGAGTTCGGCATAGCTGTCGGGGTTGTAGCGGGTACGGCGGCCCCTGGGGTTGGGCATGGGTACAGTCACTGACATGGGAGGCTCCCTTTCTGTAACGTCGTAATTATTGTGGTGTTGACGTTATAGCCTGTCTGTCGGCAAGCGCCCATTAGACGTTGGTCGGAGGGTGGGTAGCGGCGGGGCACCCTCAGTGGCTGTTTCTGTGGGGCCACTTCGCGGCCCATAGCGCACGGGGCCGAAACGTCGGACCGACACTCCTACAAAAAGGGGTAGGTAACGCCGCCCTCGCGGAGGATCTGATCCATCACCCGAGCGGTGCCGAGTGTGGCCGCCCAGGGCATGCCCGGGCATTCGAGCTGACCGGCCCGGATGGCCTGCTGGGCCGCCTCAATCTGGTACTCGAAGCCATTGCTCCGGTGCGGTTCGGAAAACGTCTCCATTGGTTCGTTGTCCCGACCATTCAGCCGCAGCAATCTCGCCTCGGTACTGGCCCAGAACTGCCCCAATACCTCGATGGTACCGAGCTCACCTTCGATCAGCATGCTGTTGTCCCTATTGCTCAGAAACCCGGACGTAAACTGGCTGACACAGTCACGGTATTCCAGCGTTGCTGCCGTGCGCACATCGACCCCATTGGGTGCGTGACGCACTGAAGACACCACGCGGGCAGGATCTTCACCGGTCACAAACCGGCTCATGGCAATGCAGTAGACCCCCATATCCAGCAGGTTGCCGCCTGCCAGTTCCGGGTCATACAGCCTGTTCTCGGGGTCGAAAGGCATGTGCACGCAGAAGCTGGAGCTCAGCGTGTGTACCTGGCCGATGCGCCCTTCATCCAGCCAGCGCCGCACCTGTTGCCAGACCGGCAGGAACCGCGACCAAAGAGCCTCCATAAGGAACACTCCACGCTCTTCGGCTTCGGCCATCAGCTGCTTCGCCTGGGCAGCAGTCACCGTCAGCGGCTTTTCGCACAGCACCGGCTTGCCCGCCTGCAGTGCCGCCATCGCCTGTTCGGCGTGAAACCGATGCGGGCTTGCGATGTAGACGCCATCAATCTGCGGATCGGCCAGCAGGGCGTCATAACTGTCGTGAACACGCACCGAGTAACCGCTTTCACCAAAGGTGTCGGCAAAGTCCCGGGCACGGTCGGTATTGCGGCTCGCCACCGCTGCCAGACGACCATTCGGCACAACCGGCAGAGCCCGGGCAAAGTTCTGTGCAATACGCCCCGGGGCAATGATGCCCCAGTTGAAAATCAGATTGGTCTTGTTCATTGTCTTTGGCTCAGTTACTCGTGACTCTGTAAGAACTCTACCATGAAGGTAAGCCAAGATGCGGTTTCGGTCATCTGTTGCAGACGGTAGAATGCTTTTCGACAGTCCCTCAGGAGCCTATGACACCGCATGACCACGGATCGCCGCCAACTGACCGATGACGAGCTGAACGCCGTCCTGAACACGGAAACTGCCCGCATCAACTGGCTTGAACTGCAACCGAATTTTGCCCGAGGCCAGGTGATTCATGTGGCCGACAATCTTGACCTGGTGGCAGTGGCCCGGGAAATGATCAGGGACAACAAAGCCCAATTCGAGGCCTGGACCGAGCAGGGTCAGGTCGCCGGCGTAAGCAATGAACAGGCACAGGCCTGGTATGATCAAAAAGCGGATGTCTGGGCTGTGGTGGTGGCACCCTGGGTGTTGGTGCAGTCGACTCCCGCGAGCGCACACTGACGTCCCTGCATGAGTCAGGTCCAAAGCTTTCCGCCGATTGAGCCTGCGTCAGCCCAGGTGCTGATTCTGGGCTCCATGCCGGGTAGGGCGTCGCTGCAGGCGCAGCGCTATTATGCCCACCCGCGCAATGCATTCTGGCCGATCATGAGTACGCTGTTGGGCTTCGACCTCGAGCTGCCCTATGAGCAGCGATTGGCCCGTCTGCAGGCCGCCGGAGTCGGATTATGGGATGTGCTGCAAACCTGCACCCGTGACTCCAGTCTGGATTCGGACATTGTCGAATCCAGCATCGTAGCCAATGACTTTGCCGGCTGGTTCGAACGCCATCCGGGAACACAGGCGGTGCTCTGCAATGGGCGCAAGGCCTGGGAAAGTTACCGACGCCATGTCCTGCCGGCCCTGCCCGCACCCTCTGCCGGGCTGCCTCTCCATTGTCTGCCGTCAACCAGTCCGGCATATGCGGCCATGAGTTTTTCCGACAAGCTGAAAACGTGGCAGGCAGCACTTGCGAGAATGAAATACTGATCTGGATCAACGACTGTTCGCACGTGAGGTTTACAGTGGTATTGAGGACAACCGCTATGCACCTCAGGAGGATAATGTCATGACCAAACTAGTACTGGTACCCGTAGACGGGTCAGCCCATGCCCGGCAGGCCATCGACTTTGCTGTCGACTGGGCTCGCGGCCACGATGCGAAACTGCACCTGCTGCACGTGCCCGATCTGCCCAGCGCCAGCGAGCTGGCATTCGTGGATCGCTATTCCATTGATGTCAGCAAGACCACAGAGCGCCTGGAGATGATCGGCCAGGATATCGTTGCCGAAGCCATGGACAATGTGCGGGCGAAGGATTTCGAAGCCGTGGAAGGATCAGTCAGCATCGGCAACCCGGCACAGCAGATCGTCGACAAAGCCAAAGATCTGAAGGCAGATCTGATAGTGATAGGATCACGCGGAATGGGCGACTTCAAGAGCCTGCTGGTGGGCAGCGTGTCACACAAGGTGATGCAACACGCGCCGTGTACCTGCGTAGTGGTGCGCTAGGCGCTTGCTCTAGGCTACCTGACGGCGGCGGTTGCCACTGCTGTTGCGACTGCCGCCATTGTTGTCACTGCGCCGCTGCTGCGAGCGGCCCGAGTTGTTGCGGCCACCGTTGTTGTTGCCACCGCCATTGCGTCGAGGCTGACCCTGGCCGCCGCGGCGCGCCTGCGTCGGATCGGGTGAGGCAGGCAGGTTGTTCAACGGCTCGAAGCCATCAATCTGTTCGCGTTTCAAGGTCCGCTTGATCAGACGCTCGATGCCCTTGAGGTCATCGAATTCGTCCGCGCTGACCAGCGAATACGCATGGCCATTGGCGCCCGCGCGGCCCGTACGACCAATCCGGTGTACATAATCTTCGGACACATTCGGCAGGTCGAAGTTGACCACCTGCGGCAGTTGCTGGATATCAATACCGCGCGCGGCAATGTCAGTTGCCACCAGCGTGGTGACCTTGCCTGCCTTGAAATCTGCCAATGCCTTGGTGCGTGCCGTCTGGCTCTTGTTGCCATGAATGGCGGCAGACCGGATGCCATCGGCTTCCAGCATTTTGACCAGCTTGTTGGCGCCATGCTTGGTGCGTGAAAACACCAGTACCTGGTGCCACTTGCGATCCCGAATCAAATGACTCAGCAAGGCCGGCTTGCGCTTCTTGTCGACCGGAAAGATAGTCTGCACCACCAGTTCGGCCGTGGAGTTGCGCGGGCTGACATCCACTTCCACCGGGTCACGCACGATGGTGCGCGCCAGTTTGCGGATATCATCGGAAAACGTCGCCGAAAACATAAGGTTCTGGCGCTCATTGGGCAGCATCTTGATGACACGTCGTATGTCGTGAATAAAGCCCATGTCGAGCATGCGGTCGGCTTCGTCCAGCACCAGAATTTCCAGTTCACGGAAGTGCAATGCGTTCTGCTGGCACAGGTCCAGCAGACGACCCGGTGTCGCCACCAGAATATCCACACCTTTTTTCAGCGCCGCAATCTGCGGATGAATACCGACGCCACCAAACACCACGGCAGAGCGCAGCGGCAGGTGTCGGCCATAGGCCTTGATGCTGTCTTCGACCTGTGCCGCCAGCTCGCGGGTTGGCGTCAGCACAAGTGCCCGCACCGACCTGGGCTGTGCGCGCTGGCCTTCAGACAGGCGTTGCAACAGAGGAAGCGTAAAGCCGGCCGTTTTACCGGTGCCGGTCTGGGCTGCCGCCATGACATCACGGCCCTGAAGAACAGCGGGAATGGCTTTGGCCTGAATGGGGGATGGTTGGGTATAACCTTTCTGACGAACGGCATCAAGCAGGCTTGAAGACAAGCCGAGGGAATCAAATGACATAGTACTCTCGAAAAGTGTCACGGGTTGGGTCCGCGCGCGAGTACAATGGTTTGGGTACATCTGACTCCGGGCGGGAATTCGCGCGAAGTCTACGCGACTCGTCGGAAAATAGCCAGCATTGGTCCCGGATTGACGAATTGTCGGCAGCAGCGCATATTGCCCAGTCGAGCCCTTTCGGGCCAGCACAACAATGAAACACAGGAGACCACCATGCAGCTGTTTGGCAGCTACACTTCACCCTACGTGCGCCATTGCCGAATCGCTCTGTCGGAGACCGGCACCGAGTTTACCCTGACCGAAACCGACCACGCCGCCAGTGCAAAACAATCACCGGCGCAGCGCGTGCCCTTCATGGAGGATGGCAATGTCCGGCTGCATGATTCCGCGAGTATTCTCAAGTATGTGCGCGAACGGGCCGGTCAGGCCTGGATGGCCGATGTGCAGCAGTATGATCTCTTCTGCCTGTGCAATACCGCGCTGGATGCGACCATCAATGTGTTTCTGCTGGAGCGCTCCGGCGTAGACCCGCAGAGCAATGACTATCTGAAGCGGCAGTCGGGACGCATTCGCACCACCGTCGAGGCGCTGGAAGCACTGGCAGCGGAGCGGGGTCTGCAATGGAATGACGGCAGCATCCGCCTGGCCTGCTTCATGGACTGGGCCATCTACCGGCAGCGGTTTGATTTCAGTGCCTACCCGACGTTGACGCAATGGTTGAAGGAGGCGTCTGCGCGCGACGAATTCAAGGCCACCGCACCACCGCCGCAATAAGCGATGCTGTTGCTCAGGGCCGGAGGGCCAACCAGGCCTTGAAACTGGTGTTCTCGAACACGGGTTGCACCGACGTGAACCCGGCCTGACGCAACAGTTGCTCGTTGTCATCCTCGGACAGGGGCACCAGCACCCCGTCCAGACTTCGATCCTTGGCGTCGATTTCCGCCTGGGTGTAGCCCTGACTTCGCTTGAACGCATGATGCACCCGCCGGCATCTGGTCTCGAAGTCGGGGTCCCGGCGGATAACTTTCTCCGCCAGTATCAACCCGCCGCCCGGCCTCAGCCCGGCACAGAGTCGTTGCAGCAGCGGCAGACGATCTGTCATCGGGACAAACTGCAGGGTATAGCAGAGAATCACCAGATCATTCGGTGATGCGTCCTGCCCGGTTGCAGGCTGCAACGGATAGTTCCGGATATCGGCGCAGTGGTATTCCAGATTGTCATGACGACGACGCTGGGCAGCAGCCACCATGGTCGGCTCGGCATCAACCCCACAGATACGGCTGTCCGGACAGGCCTGACTGAGCCGCTCTGCCAGTGCGCCAGTCGAGCAGCCCAGCTCATAGATCCAGCCACCGGGTCGGGCCAGGTCCGAGGCCAGACCGCAGATCAGTTCATGGAGCTGGTCGTAGAACGGAATCGACCGACGGATGTGGTCGTCAAAGCTGCGCCAGGTTTCCCCACCGAAGGTCCACGCTCTTGGTGACGCAAAAATGCCATCCCCGACGCTATTCTCGGCGTCAGCGGCTGCCTCGCCATAGTTCGCCGCGGGTCTGCGCAACAGCCAGAAATTCTGCTGCAGCGTTTCATAAGCGGCTTCATAGCTGCTCAGATGGCCGCTGTCGATCAATTCGAATCCGCTGGCGGCAAACCAGTTCTGATATTGCTCCGCCGGTCGGTGCGCCAGCACGCGGCGTCGGCCCGGCCACAGGAAGCGCCAGCGCTGCCACAGCGGCACAGGCACATGCTGCAATGCCAGTCGGGGCACCGGGGGTTGCCGCCAGAAGCGCCCCTGCGCCAGCAATCGGCGCCAGCCGGTGTCCGGCGTTCGGCAGCTTTCACGCACGAACAGCCAGCCACCAGGCTTCAGACTTTGGTAGAGATTGCTCAGCAGACGATGGTTGTCCTCCTCCTCCAGGTACATCAGCAACCAGTTGCTGAATACCAGGTCATGGCGCTGCCGACCCAGATCAGCCTGTACCGCATCGCCCAGTTGATAGTCGATATTGGTGAGGTCAGCATGGCGGCTCCGGTTTTCAGCCAGGGCGCCCTCGGACAGGTCCAGAGCCGTTACCCGGTCTGCCCGCGCGGCCAGCCGACCGGTGAAGCGGCCACTGCCGGCCCCCAGGTCCAGTACCTGATAGCCCTGCAAATCCGGAAGGTGGTCTTCGATCTCCTGCAGCTCGGCCTCGTTGAGGGCCTGCAGGGTCGGATCCTGCGCCAGCAATTCACCGAAATTCCCGGGGGTGGCGCGCTGCCAGTAGGCCTTGCCGAACAACTGACTCATAACCACTCTGCCCTGGCGGTCAGCGCATCCTTGGCCATGGCCGCCATGATCCAGTCCCGAAACTCGCGCATGGCATAGGTCATGGGTCGGTCTTTCTCGTAGACCAGATAGAAGGACTTGCCCTTGCTCAGCGTGATATCGAGCGGAATCACCAGTTGCCCGGACTGGATTTCTTCGGTTATCAGGTTGATGTCGGCCAGCGCGACGCCCAATCCCCTTGCCGCTGCCCCCGTAGTCAGCAGCGAACTGGACAGCATCATGCTTTTGCGCCGCTCCTTGTAGGTGGCCCCCGCCGCTTCAAACCACATGGGCCAGTCTTCCGGCCGCTTGCTGACATGCAGCAATGTGTGCCAACCGAGGTCTTCAGGCTGGTCAATCGGATGTCGTTCCAGCAGCTCGGGCGAGCACACCGGCACCAGTTCTGATGACTTGAGAAAATGGCAGGTGACATCATCCCACTCGCCATCCCCGTAGTAGACGGCCATGTCCATGCTGCTGTGGGGAAAATCAATCAGCCCGGTAGACGCCGAGATATCCAATTCGATATTGGGGTGCTCGTCATAAAACCGGCTCATGCGTGGCAGCAACCAGCGGGTCAGAAAAGCTGGGGCCACGGCCAGGCGCAACTCTCCGCTGCCGTGCTCACTCAGCAGCTTCTGAGTGGCTGTTTCAATACTGCGCAGTGCCTTTTGCACTGTTTTCAGGTAGGCCCGGCCCGCCGACGTCAGCTCCACGCGACGGGTCTGGCGGATGAACAGATCAAGCTCCAGAAAGGTTTCCAGCGATTTCACCTGATGGCTGACCGCAGACGGGGTGACATGCAGCTCACCGGCAGCTTTCTGGAAACTGCCCATGCGCGCTGCAGCCTCGAAGCTGCGCAGACTGTTCAGTGGCGGAAGACGCTTGATAGCAAACCCCTACAGATGAATTTTATTCACCTACCAGTTGAGAAACGATCGTTTGTGACCCTGCAGGCGATCCTTATCATACCGGTATGCAGGCCAAACAGAAGCGGCCTGCCAAAATTGTTAACCGGTTGATGGAGACCTGAAATGAGTAAAGACTTTGAACCCAATATCGTTGTAGACCGGTTCGGCAACCTGGACATTATGTATTATGAAGAACAGGCGCGTCGCATGCGCTCTGAAGCCTTCTTTGACAGTGTAAAGGTTGTTGGCCAAAGCGTCCGCACCGCTCTACTGTTTCTCGGCGCGGTCACCGGTCGCGGCCTGACTCAACTGGGTGATACCCTGCAGTCACTGAGCAAGGTTTCGCGGCAGGCCTGAGAGCGAGCTCAGGGCTCTCCCGGGGGCGAGTGCACCCGACCCGCTTTTCCGTTATTCTGCCTGCCGGTTTTTTCAATCCTGCGGGCATCGTGAACCAGAGCATTGCATCCCAACCCCTGCCTGTTGCCGGCGCAGCAACTGCGCCCGCACTGACTGACGAGCAACAGGCAGTGGTGTCCGGTCGACATCACCACCAGCGAGTCATTGCCGTTGCCGGATCCGGCAAGACGGCAACATTGCTGGCACAGGCCAACGCACTGCTCGATGACGGCGTCAACCCGCGCCGCCTGCTGGTGCTCATGTACAACCGCACCGCACGCAACGACTTCCTCGGCCGCTTCTCGCGCCAACGCCAGGGCACATTGCCCGACGTGCGCACCTTTCATGCGCTGGGACTGAGCATCTATCGCACCCTGGTCAGCACCGGCGACCTGCCAGCGTGGCAGGGTGACATCATGAGTGACCGCGACCTGGAACCCAGAATCTGGCACTGGCTGCAGGAGCTGGCCACCACCGGAGAGCAGGCGCAGGACATTCAGGCCAACCGGCGCAAATGGGTCGAGCCGGCGATGAATTTCATCGAGCGGGTGAAATCCGGGCTGGACTCCCCGGACATCGTGTTTGACCAGCTCAACCTGAACCTGCAGGCCCAGCCCTTTATCCGGGTCTACAATCGGCTGGAGCAGTGGCGCAAGGAACATCGCCGAATCACCTATGCCGACATGCTTCACGACCCGGTCCGGCTGTTTGCGCAAAACCCCGAGCTAGCCGCCCGCTTTGCCGATCATCTCGACCACGTCATTGTCGACGAGTTCCAGGACATCAATGCCTGTCAGCACCTGCTGCTGGACACGGTGGCCGGCACTCGAGCCACGGTAACCATCGTCGGTGACCCGGATCAAACCATCTATGAATTCCGCGGCTCCAGTCCGACCTTCATGCTGCATCATTTTCCCGAGCGGTATCCGACTGCAGAGACGCGCACCCTGAGCGCCAGCTTTCGTTATGGCCCGGAGCTCGCCCGCATCGCCAATGCCCTGATTGCCCACAACCGGCAGCGTGAAGCGGTGCAGACCCGCGCTCACCCTGGGGCCGCGTCGACGCAGGTACACCTGCAGCAGACGGACGACGAAGTCGCCGCCATCACGACCCTGTTGCAGCGCTGGGCCGCCGAAGGAGAGCTCCATGATGTCGCCATTCTGCACCGCCTTTGGGCCCAGGCGGGCAGACTGGAACTGCAACTGCTGACCGATCAGGTGCCGTTCGAGCTGGAACACGGCGGTTCAGTGCTGCAACGCAGTGAGCTGCGCCCACTGCTGGCCCTGCTCCGCCTGGCTGGGGGAGAATTGCAGACGGCCACTCCGGAGCAGCGCTTTGAGCTCTGGCACTGCCTGCTGAGCCAGCCCTTTCCGAAGATTCAGCGCAAGATACTGCGTGAAGTGGCACAGGCCGCTGCCCGGTCAGACCTGCCGCCCTATCGCGCCCTGATGGCCAGCCTGCCCGACCGGCTGTCTTACTGGCAGCAGGACCAACTGGCTCTGCGTGCTGATGTCATCCGCCTGACAGAACAGCCACAAGTAACCGCCAGTCGGCTGTTCAGCAGTTGGCTGAACCAGACCGATTACCTGAACAGTTTCGATGAAAGTGCTTTTTCTGCCCAGCAGGCCGACGAGCAGAAGGAGACCGTGCGCGGTTTTCTTACCTTCATGCGCCAGCATGACAGACCGGCAGTAGAGGTGATGAGCTGGTTGAATGACCTGCTGACCCAGCGCCAGGCGCAATCGGACACTGTGCCGGCGGTGCGCCTGACCAGTTTGCACAAGGCAAAAGGCAGAGAGTGGCGGCGGGTGATCATTCCCGGGCTGAACCGGCACTTTTATCCCTATCGCCCGGAGGGGCATCTGCGTCTGCCGGTCGATGAAGAAGGAGAGCGACGCCTGCTATACGTAGGTATCACACGCGCCAGAGAGGAACTGCACCTGCTGACCCCCAAAGACTGGCAGGAGCAGAGTGCCTTTGTGCAGGAACTGGGGCTCGACAAGGCCCGTTGACTACTCGGTTTCAGCCGCCTCATCCGCCCGTTTGCGGGCATGCATCCGCTTGGCGACCGACAGAATCAGCACAAAGACGAACAGACCGATCGTGTGCCCCCAGACCACTTCTCCGAAACCCATGTACACCACACCGAAGCAGGCCATGAACACCAGCATGCCCCAGGCGTAGGCCGAAAAACGGCTGAAGTGCCACCAGCGAAACCACAACGCCGGCGAGGCCAGAAGAATGGCAAACAGAATCAGGTAGGTCACAATCACGAATCGGAGCCCTCTGTAGCCGCTGTGCCCGGTTTGAACCGCAGCGACACCGAATTGATGCAGTAGCGTTGCCCGGTCGGCGCCGGGCCATCCGGAAAGACATGCCCCAGATGGGCATCACAGGTGGCGCACAGCACCTCGACCCGATGCATGCCCAGACTGCGGTCGTCACGCTTGATCACCCGGTCGCTGGCCATCACATCACTGAACGAGGGCCAGCCGCAACCGGCATCGAATTTGGTGTCATGGGTAAACAGAGGTGCATCACAGCAGATGCAGTGATAGGTACCGGGTTTGAACAGATCCCAGTACTCCCCGGTGAAGGGCCGTTCGGTGCCGGCCTGACGGGCCACCCGATAACTGTCCTCGGTCAGTGCTTTCCGCCATTCCGCGTCGCTTTTTTCAACCCTGCTCATGGCCCAATGCGCCTTCTCAACGATGTGGCCAGACTTTACAAAGACCCGGCCAGTGATACAAGAGCGCCCGTCTGATCAGTCGGTATCAAAGCCGGAAAGAAAACTTGAAGTCCAGCCGCGGGTCCACAAAGTTCTGTATCGTGCCCAGGTCCACTTCTTCGCCGTCGGTCACACAGCGCTCACCCTGACGGGCCGTCACTTCCCCCGCCGATACCGTCAGGCCAAGCTGCACATTGAACACCGGATTGAACTGCCAGCGGTATCCCCAGCGGCCCTGGGCATTGAGCGGCACCAGTGGCCGGCAGACATCGGCCAGTTCATCTTCGAAATCACTGTCGGGCACGATGCTCAACCAGTTGAGTCCGGCCCCATAGTAGAAACCGGACTCGCGCTCCATCATGCGGGTCCATTGCACACCCAGCGCATGAAAGGTACCGCCGTCATCCTGATAGTAGCTGTACTGCGGCCCCCACATGCTGTTTTCCAGCGGCACATCGATGGCAATATCGAACATCACGGCCTGATCGCCACCGGTATAGCCTTCCAGGCCCTGCCACAAACGATAGGGATCAAACCGAAATTCGACTGCCGACGCCGCGGAGCCCAGGCTCAGGCCGACCAGCAGACCAAGGCAGCGGATACTGAAATTGTGGCTCAGCTTCAAGTGCACTGTGAGACCTTTTTTGCCATCCATCATTAACCTTGCGGGCACACCCCGTCAGTTTTCTGACTGCGAGGCCATGAACAGCTTACCAAGCACATCCCGTACCAGTGCGTAAATTTTCTGCCGGTCCGTGCACCAGATCACGTTGATCTCTGCCGCCGCCGGCGGGCAGCATGCTAGACTCGCAGCCATGAAACCGAGCACCCGCCTCACATCCCGGATTGATTCGGCCCGTCGCTGGTGGCTGAACTCTGTCAGTCAGCGCCGCAGCACCTTTCGCTCGCCGCTGCTGTTCATCCTTTTGGTTGCCCTGTTGCTGCTGGGAATGGGCTATGGCCTGGGTTTTTCAGTCGGCCAAGGCCAGGGCGAACAGGCCACCCAGGCGTTGCAGGCAGAAGCTGAAGCCGAGCGGGATGCCCTGGTTGAACAGCATCAGGGAGAACTGGCTGCTCTGCGCGAATCCCGCGATGCCGTGCGTGCGGAGGTTCGCGACATCGCCGACCGGGTGCGCGAACAGGTTGAAACAGCCCAGTTGAGTGCCGGGTCACTGGGTGATTTGCAGAATGACATCGCCGCCTTGCGGCAACGCTATGCCGCTCTGGATGACCGCTATCAGGTTCAGGCCGACGATCTGGCCGACGCTGAATCCGAGATTCGCGACCTGCGGACCCGCCTGAATCAGCAGCAACAGGCGCATGACAGCGAGCGGGCCCGACTCAGAGCCGCGTTGCTGCAGGCCGGCCTTGACGGAGAACTGGCGGGCACGCATGGCATTCGCTTCGAGCAGCAACTGGCCCACTTCGAACAGCAGCTTGCGGTCGAGCGAGAAGCGCTGACCACCCTGCAGCGCCAATGGCAGGACCTTTCAGAGACCCTGATCACTGAACTGACCGAGGGCACCACCCTGCTGTCGCTGGATGAGGTGGCCCTGTTCGACAGCGGCGCCACGCAGTTGTCGGCAGAAGGCGAGCAACGGGTGCGCGAAGTGGCAGAGCTGCTGCAGGCGCTGCCCGACTACGGCATCACGGTTGAGGGTCACACGGATGCATTGCCTCTGGTCCAGTCTGCCACCGCCGACATCAGGGACAACTGGGGCCTGTCTGCCATTCGGGCCGCAGCGACCGTTGCCGCGCTGGAGGCTGCCGGCATTGATCCGGAGCGGCTGCGGGCCGTGGGCTATGCCAGCACTCGCCCGCTCACCAGCGACCCGCGTGAGGCGGCAAATCGCCGTGTCGAACTGATGCTTTACCCGCCGATAGAGCAGAGAGTGCTGCGCCTGCGGCAAAGTCAGGGGACCCGGCTGCTACCGGACGCAACAGAGTTGCCGCAAGATAGCGCAGAGACACCTGACTGATATCCAGTGTGTCCAGCACAGGGTTGAGGCGAGCCGGCAACGGATCCAGGGTCAACAGAATCATGCGCGCAGTGGGCTGCAGGCGACGCAGTATGGCAAGGGTTTCTGCCTCTGCCGGCACTTCCCGACTGCTGCTCAGCAGCACGATGTCGAGATCGTGCTGCTCGGCCAGCGCCTCGACCGCGCTCCAGTCTGTGGCTTCGAACAGGCTGGCATTGGGCATCTTGTTCAGCAGCGCCGACTCGACCTGACGACGCACCACGGGCTGGGCACTATGGAGCAATACATTGGGGGATAGCATGAGACAACCTCCTGTTGACCTTTCGTGCAATTGAGCTTAGAACAGGAATAGCAGCTCTATTGTGCAGATTGGTTACAGTGCGTAATTCAATGTCGAGTCTGTGCTGCGGTTCTTTGCATAAATGTGTGGTTTGCAAACTGGTTCATACCTTTGCTTGCCAAGCGCTGCTACTATGACTACAAAAACAGGTAGACGACAATAATACGTCCGGGACGATCATGCATTTACTGGCGGTACAATCCGAACTCTCGCAACAACTGGCGACGCGCCTCAACCAACTGAATGAGCTGCTTTTTCTGCAGTTGGGTGATCCTGATGAGGTTGTAACGCTGCAGCCGGGTGAGTCCCTGTCCGTTGCCCAGCGCTCCGAAAACTGGAGCTGGCTGCGCCAAGGCGTGATTCGGGGGCTGCTGGAAGAGCAGGCCGTCATCGAGTATGGCCCCGGTGATCTCTTCGGACTGACCAGCGGTTATGGCCTGCCCGACCTGTCGCAGGTAGCGCAGGCCCCCAGCGAAGTCGCCTTGTATGAAGTAGACCGGGTACTGAAGTATCTGCACGAGAGCAAGAAACGGGCTGCCCAGTGGACCGCCTTCCTGCTGACGCAACTCAGCTTTGCGCAGCAGGGCCTGTTGTCCGAGACCACCGGAGATCAGGGCAATACCGGATTTCTGCAATTTTCGGCGGGCGATACCATTATTCGTGAAGGTGATCCTGCCGGCGAGGTCTACCATATGGTGCAGGGCCACGCCGATGTCTATCGCGGCGGCGTGGTGGTGGGCGAAGTGCCCCCCGGAGAACTGTTCGGCGCCATGGCCATGCTCTGCGGAACACCCCGCACCGCGACCGTCGTCGCACGTGACGATGTTCTGGTGGCCGCAGTGCCCCAGGAAGACTTTCAGGGCCTGATTCAGCAGCACCCCGAGACGGCAGTCACCCTGATGGAGAACATGGCCCGCGCCATCAACGACCTCAATGGCCGGCTCCAGGCCTACAGTCGTGACAGCGCGGTGGCTGAAAGTCAGGACTGACACTCAACTATAGCGAATGTCTTACACGGCTTGACCGAAAATCGCTATCACATCTCCGACCTCATGCTGTTATCTTGCTCATGTGCTCAAGAAGAGCACGGGGAAACGACGGCAGGACGCTGTTCACAGGACGTGATTATCTTCATCGGACTTGGCAGGATACATCGTCCCACCGGAAGGGACAGGCCAGCAAACGTAGAGCTCGGGATCGGGCTGTACAGGACGGCCCAATGACAGGCATGTCTGCAGGACGCATAACTTGGAAAAGGATTTCCTAAACTCGTCTTCCCTGAAGGCAGACCCTTCTTCAAGCGGTTCAATCCCCTACTGCATCAGATGTTCCACCGCTGACAGCGCCTGCTGTAGACTGCTGACCGCTATCACCTCGACATCCCTGATCGCCTTGCGCGGCACATTCGACTTTGGCACCACAATGTGGGTGAAGCCGTGCTTGGCCGCTTCACTGACCCGCTCCTGGCCTGAAGGCACTGGGCGCACCTCGCCCGACAACCCCACCTCGCCGAACACACACAGATCTTTCGGCCATGACCGATTCTTCAGGCTCGACAGAATGGCGAGCAGGCTGGCCAGATCGGCGCTTGTTTCCGTGACCTTCACGCCACCGACCACATTCAGATACACATCCTGATCGCCGGTAAAGATGCCACCGTGGCGGTGCAATACAGCCAGCATCATGGCCAGCCGGTTCTGATCCAGCCCGAGTGTCACCCGCTTGGGGTAGCCCCCGGTGGTGTCATCGACCAGTGCCTGCAGTTCAACCAGCAGCGGGCGGGTGCCCTCCCAGAGCACGGTCACCAGTGAGCCCGGTGTGGCTTCCGCCTGCCGGTTGAGAAAAATGGAACTGGGGTTGGTGACTTCCTTGAGGCCCTGTTCGAGCATGGCAAACACGCCCAACTCGTTGACCGCGCCGAAGCGGTTCTTGATCGAGCGCAGGGTACGAAATCGGCTGTCGTGGGCACTTTCCAGCATCACCGAACAGTCAATCATGTGCTCCAGCACCTTGGGCCCGGCCAGAGAGCCGTCCTTGGTGACATGTCCGATCAGGAACAACGCGGCCTGGCTGCGCTTGGCATACTGGGTCAGCATGGCCGCCGTTTCACGGACCTGCGTGACTGACCCGGGGGCTGATTCGATATCCGGGTGGTGCACGACCTGAATAGAGTCGACCAGCAGAATGTCCGGGCGCAGCGTCTCGGCCTGATCCAGGATGGCAGCCACATTGGTCTCGGCCATGATGTGGACGCCTTCAGTCGGCAGGTTGAGCCGCCGGGCGCGCATGGCTATCTGCTGCAGGCTTTCTTCACCGGTCACATAAAGCACCCGGTACTGCCTAGCCAGAGCGCACAGCGTCTGCAGCAGCAGCGTGGACTTGCCGGCCCCCGGGTGGCCACCGACCAGCACGGCCGAGCCCGGCACCAGACCACCGCCCAGTACCCGATCAAATTCGTTGATACCGGTACTCAGTCGCGGCACCTCCGCGAGGTCGACCTCGCTCAGTTGGCGCACCTCGGCCAGCGTGCCGGCAAAGCCCTGGCGACGGGCCGCTACCGTGGCCTTGGCCGGACGGAATTCCTGAATGGTGTTCCAGGTCTTGCACTCGGAGCACTGGCCCTGCCATTTGGAGTATTCGGCACCACACTCGGTGCAGACAAAAGCGGTCTCTCTTTTCTTTACCATGTCAGGTCCGATCTTCCAGCCAGCGTATCAGGGCCTCGGGCGGCAGCGGACGGGAGAACCAGTAACCCTGACCGACGTCACACCCCATTTCCAGCAAACGGGCCACCTGATCCGGGTGTTCGATGCCCTCCGCCACGGTATGCTGCCCGAACGCGCTGGCCAGGCTGAGGATGGCACGCACGATGTCCTGACTCTGCTCACTGGTGGTCAGCGTCTTGATAAAAGTGCGGTCAATTTTCAACTGGTCGATGGGGAAGCGATTCAGGTAGCTGAGACTCGAATAGCCGGTGCCGAAGTCATCCAGAGCCAGATTGACACCCAGGGCTTTCAGTTCCAGCAGAATTTCCCGGGCCCGCTCGGGCTCCCGCACCAGTTCGCTCTCGGTCACCTCCAGCTTGAGCCGATGAGGCTCCAGATGATGTGTTTCGAGTGCCTGCTTGACGGCCATCACGATGCGGTCGTCACTCAAGTGGTCACCAGACAGATTGACGGCCATGAACAGCGACGTCCAATTCGTTTCAGTGTCTATCTTGTGCAGAAACTCGCAAGCCTTTTGCAGGCTGTTGATATCGAGTTCGCGCATCAAACCGGACCGGGCGGCCAGCGGCAGAAAACTGTCAGGGGCCAGGGTGCCCAGCTCGGGATGATACCAGCGTACCAGCGCCTCCAGCCCCAGCGGGCGGCCATCCTGCAGGGAAACCATGGGCTGATAGACACACTGCACCTCGCGGCCATCTGGACTCAGGGCGCGCTTGAGTTCATGCTCGAATTTCAGCTCGGTGAGCGCCTGCTGGTGTACCGGGCTCTGGTGGCGGGCATCGCTCAGTGGTTCGCTGGACAGCCGGGCCAGTGCATCCACATCCAGGTCAGCACTGGAGACCCGCTGCTGAAACGCCCGAAAACGATCCAGCAGGGCCTGAATGACACAGCTTAGAATGGGTTCCGCGGTCTGCACATGACGCTGAAACAGTTCCAGATCGACCTCGAACACCTCGGTCGGCACGGCGGCTTTCGCCGTGGCAGAGCGGACATCATTGTCGATCAACGCCATTTCGCCGAAGATCTCGCCTTCACCCAGATTGGCCAGCAGCACGTCACCTTCGGCCCGCGAGTAGGAAATTTCCACCTCTCCACGTTCGATGATGTAGGCATGCTCCCCGGGCTCACCCTGCCTGAAAATCACCTCACCGGGTTCAAACCGGCGGCGTTGCTGCTTCCCGAACTGCTGTTCCGTCATCACGACCCTCGCAAGCTGGTCTTGTTGCGGTACAGATTATCATGACTGGGCAAATGGGGAACAAACACCGTTCAGGATTCACTCAGGGCGCTGAGCGCCGCACGCAGTTCTTCCGACAACGGAACTGACTTTCCCGCCTGATGATCGTAATGCACCATCACGGTGGTGCCGGACGCACCGCGCTCGCCGTTTTGCCAGACTTCCTGGGAGACATCGAAGGAACTGGTGCCGAGACGCGAGATCCAGGTTCTGATTTCAACCGGCTGGCCATAAAACAGTTCACCATGAAACTGCACTTCATAGCGGGCAAGCATCAGCTTCCAGTTGTGAACGTCGAGATCCGGGGTAAAAATACGGAATACGGGGCTGCGCGCGCCCTCGAACCAGACAGGGATGCGGGTATTGTTGATATGCCCGAGTGCGTCTGTATCCGTGAACCTGGGCTCAAAAGTTTCCTTGAGCATACTGGGAGACTCCGTGCTTGAAAGGAAAGAGTGGCTGCTAAGCATAGGTCACAGACAGAAAGGGAACAATTCCGGTATCATTGCCGCCTGAAATTCAACCTGTTTCCCTGTTCACTGGAGTATACATGCCACTGCTGCCCTGCGTTGAGATAGAACCCGCCCGGGAGGCCACTCATGCCGTTATCTGGTTGCACGGCCTGGGCGCCAATGGCCATGATTTCGAGCCGATCGTGCCACAACTCGGGCTGTCGGACCTGGCAGTGCGTTTCGTCTTTCCGCATGCACCGGACCTGCCCGTCACCATCAATGGCGGCATGCGCATGCCCGCCTGGTATGACATTCTGGAAATGAACCTGGACCGGCGCGTCGACCTTGGCCAGTTGCAGGCATCTGCCGATGCCGTGCGGGCCCTGATCAAGCGTGAAAATGACCGCGGCATTCCCTGCTCGCGCATCGTGCTCGCCGGATTTTCCCAGGGCGGCGCTGTGGCCTATGAGGCCGCCCTGTCCCACCCTGAACCGCTGGCCGGGCTGATGGCCCTGTCGACCTATCTGGCCACCGCCGACACCCTGGAGCGGCACCCGGCCAACAGCGCGCTGCCCACACTGATCCAGCACGGAACCCAGGACCCGGTGGTGCCCGAGGTACTGGGACGCAAGGCCCATGAACAGATGCTGGCGTGGGGTTATCCGGCCGAGTATCAGAACTTTCGGATGCCGCATGCGGTCTGCCCGGAGCAAGTCACCGTTATCGGCCACTGGCTGCGTGCCAGGCTGACAGACTAGAGCACCCGGGCATGCGCATTGTGCGGCGAGTGTTGCGGATACTGGGGTATCTGGTGGCGGCCTGGATTCTGCTGAGCCTGCTGCTGGTGTTGCCTCTGCGCTGGCTGAACCCGCCGGGCACTCTGGTCATGGTCAATCGGTGGTCGCAAATCGAGGACTTTGACCTGCGCTGGCAATGGCTGGCCTGGCAGGATATTCCACCTCATGCCGCCATGGCCGTGGTCGCCTCGGAAGATCAGCGCTTTCCGCTTCACCGGGGGTTTGACGTCGACGCCATGCGCGATGCCTGGCTGGAACGCGAGCGCCGAGGTCAGCTTCGCGGGGCCAGCACCATCAGCCAGCAGGTGGCACGCAATCTGTATCTGTGGACGGGTCGCAGTTGGATGCGCAAGGGGCTGGAAGCCTGGTTCACGCTGCTGATCGAGTGGTTCTGGCCCAAGGAACGTATTCTGGAAGTGTATCTGAATATCGCCGAATGGGGCCCGGGCGGAGTCTTCGGGCTGGAGGCAGCTGCCCAGTACCACTTCAACAAATCAGCTGCCCAGCTCAACCCCTGGGAAAGCGCCCTGCTGGCCGCCACACTGCCCAGCCCGGCCCGCTATACGCCCGGTCGACCTTCAGCATTCATGACTGAACGAGCGCAATGGAATCTGCAGCAGCAGCGCATGCTGGGCGGCACCACCTGGCTGGCACCGCTGTATCAGTGAGTTCCGGCCTGGTATTCCGGGCTCAGCTCCACCACCGCTTCGATAAAGGCCTTGGCATGTTCCGGGTCCACACCCGGAGTGATGCCGTGGCCGAGATTGAAGATATGACCCGGGCCGGAGCCGAAGTTGGCCAGGATTCTCTTCACTTCCTGCCGGATGGCCGCCGGCTCGGCATAGAGTACCGCCGGGTCCATATTGCCCTGCAGCGCCACCTTGTCGCCGACGCGAGCCCGCGCCTGGCCGATGTCCGTCGTCCAGTCCAGACCCAGCGCATCAGCCCCGGTGTCGGCCATGACTTCCAGCCACTGGCCGGCGCCCTTGGTAAACAGGATCACCGGCACGCGCCGCCCTTCGTGCTCCCGAATCAGGCCATCCACAATGCGCTGCATATACTGCAGGCTGAAGGACTGATAGGCATTGTGCGCCAGCGCGCCGCCCCAGGTATCGAAGATCTGCACCACCTGCGCCCCGGCACGGATCTGGGCATTGAGATAATCGGTCACGGCGGTGGCCAGGCGCTCCAGCAGGCCATGGAGAACCTCCGGGTTGCTGTACAGCATGGCCTTGGCGTGAGGAAAATCCTTGCTCGACCCGCCCTCGATCATATAGGTGGCCAGCGTCCAGGGACTGCCGGAGAAGCCGATCAGCGGTACGTCGCCGGCCAGTTCCCGGCGAATCGTGGACACGGCGCGCATCACATAGTCCAGATCGGTCTCTGCGGTCAGCGCCGGCAGAGCCTCGACATCGGCGGCGGAACGCACCACATGGCGGAATTTCGGCCCTTCACCCGTTTCGAAATACAGGCCCAGCCCCATGGCATCGGGAATAGTCAGAATGTCGCTGAACAGGATGGCGGCGTCCAGCGGGTAGCGCCGCAGCGGCTGCATGGTCACTTCACAGGCCAGATCGGCATTGCGGCACAGGCTCATGAAATCGCCGGCCTGCTGCCGGGTCGCCCGGTATTCGGGCAGATAGCGGCCCGCCTGGCGCATCATCCAGATGGGTGTGCGGTCCACAGGCTGCCTCGCCAGGGCGCGCAGAAAGCGGTCATTCTTCAGTTCGGGAGCCAGTTGAGCCATGTGTAGTGATATCCAGGGCAGCAGATGAATGTTGGGGGTCGTTGTCGCCGGGCGGGCAGTTTATCATAGTGCCATGCAGGCATTACATGACCCGTGGTCACTCGGCAGGAAAGTTCTGTGAACTACCTGGCCCATTTATACTTCTCGGAGCTCACACCGGATTCCTGCGTGGGCCAGTTATTGCCCGATTGCATGCCTCCAAAACAGCTTCCCGAGGGGGTCTCGGACGAGTTGCGCCACCATGTCGACCTGCATCTGACCATCGACCGACTCACTGACAGCCACCCGGCCGTGCAGGCGCTCCGGCGCTCATTGCCACCGCCCTATCGGCGCTTTGGCGGGGTCATTCTGGATGTGTTCTTCGATCACTGTCTGGCGCGCAACTGGTCACAATGGAGCGCGCAGCCGCTGCCGGAGTTTGCCGAAGGTGTGTATACAGCGCTGGCCGCCTATAACGGACCGGAGAATGAACGATTGAAGATGCTGCGCACGGCACTGGTTCAGCGGCGCTGGCTGCCAGGGTATGCCACTCGCGAGGGCATGGCCAGGGCGCTAGAGAGTCTTGACAGGCGCAGCCGCTTTCGCACTCCACTGGCCGAAGCACCCGTCCTGCTCGACAGCCACGGCCATCAGGTGGACCAGGTTTTCGCCGACCTTTTCCCGGCATTGCGGGCGGCGGTCAACTCCCAGACCCGGGGAACCTACTGAGCCTGGCCCCGTCTTTTCAATACGTCGCCCAGCTCTGCCAGCTTGAAGGGTTTAGCGAGATAGTCATCCATGCCAGCCATGATGCATCGGTGGCGATCACCCGCCATGGCATTGGCCGTAACAGCCACTATGTACTGGTGCGCCCACTGACGCTCCTGTTCCAGGGTACGAATGCGGTCGGTGGCGGCAAAGCCATCCATTCCGGGCATGTGGATATCCATCAAAATGACATCAAATGGGCCGTCCCTGCCGACCAGTTCCACGGCGCGCATGCCATCATAGGCCGTGGTGACATTGGCCTGCAGGCTCTCCAGCATTTTGCGCACCACAATCTGATTGACGCTGTTGTCTTCGACAACGAGCACCCGGCAACCTGCGAGTTCAGTTCTCTCGTCCGCACTGATCGGCTGGTCATTGGGCTCCTGTCCGTCTGACAGCCATACCGATAGCTTGAACCGGGTGCCTTTACCCGGCGTGCTCTCTGCCTGCAGATCACCCTCCATCAGTCGGGCCAGCTTGCGACTTAGGGCGAGACCCAGCCCGGTACCGCCATATCGTCGGGTTGTGGAGGCGTCAGCCTGGCTGAATTCAGAGAAAAGCTGCGGCATGAACTCCGGATCAATGCCTACCCCGGTGTCTTCCACTTCAATCAGCAGTTGAAAGCGCCCGTGGTGTCGGTGGCCCAACCGGGCGCGCATGCTGACAAGCCCTGATTCGGTGAATTTCACACTGTTGCTGAGCAGGTTCAGGATCACCTGGCGCAAGCGATGCCAGTCTCCCTTGGCAAAACGGGGTATCGACTCATCCAGCTCGATATCGAAGTGGGTCTCTGTGCTCTGCCGTTGGCGCAGCATCGCAAATACCAGGCTATGGATGTCTGACAGCGCGGCCAGAAGATTGAAATCCTCTTCCTCGAACTCGAACTGTTCGGCTTCGATTTTCGACAGATCCAGTACATCGCTGATCTGCTTGAGCAGGTTGTCGGCGGTCTGCCCCAGAGTCTGCAAGTAGCGCTGCTGCTGCTGATCCAGCGAGGTGTCCTGCAACAGTTCAGTAATACCGATAATGCCGTTCAGCGGGGTGCGCATTTCATGGCTCATATTGGCCAGAAAACGACTCTTCGCCTCATTGGCGGTTTCGGCCACTTCACGCAGGCGCCGCGATCGACGTACCTCGTAAATGATGAAGCTGGTGTACATGAAAATAAGGGTGGCGCCGACCAGCAGCAGGCCGAGGATCCAGCGATAGTTGTTCTGCAAAGTCTCCAGCGCTTGGGTCGACAGATCGGTCGACGTGAAGATGTAGGTCTGGCTCAGCTCGAACAGCTCTGCTTCTAGACTGCGTGCGCGGTCAATATAGGCCTGTGCCGACTCGACAGTCAGATCGTTGAGCACGGGCTGCATGGCCAGCAGCTCCTGCTCGAGCTCGGCCATGGCATCATGCAATCGGCTCAGCGACACCGTGGGCAGATGCTGCCGGCTCAGGCCGCGCACCAGTTGTACGCGATGCAGCAGTATTTCCAGGCGCAGTTCAACCACCGCAACCTGCCCGTCATCCGGTGTGGCAACAAACTGGCTCAAGGCATTGATCAGGCGCTGATTTTCCAATTCAAGGCGGGATACATTCCAGGACAACTCGTCTTCACCGGAAGCCCCCAGCGCCTCTATTTCCTGGCGCACGGAATACAGCGTGAACGCCACCAGAATGACCAGCAGAGTACTGATGGTAAACAGGCTGACAAAGCGCAGAGAACGCCAGTTGATGCGGGCGCTGCCTAGGGCAGAGGCAGGACTTCGATGGTTTTGAGTTGCCATACGGATAGGTTTCTAATGTCCCTGTTAGAAAGTTCCGGGCGCTCGGAAAAAGGAAAAAGCACCCAGTAGGGCCCGTAATCTCGCACGGGCATCAGATCTCCATTGCGCTCGAAGACGATCAGCGCATCAGCATCCAGCAGGGTTTCAACATCTGTGCTGATGGCATAATCATTCAGCGCTATCAGGCGCAGCTTTCGCTGCTCTGTTGTCAGGCCCGCTGCACTGAGCAGGGTCTCGATGGTGACTCCGCGATACTGGTCCACAGAGTCGGTCCAGGGTGTTTCGGTGGTCATGTCGACAACCGACATGGCCTGCAGATCGTCATGACCGAACCGCCACCGGTCATCACCACTGACCAGATGCAGGTCGAAAGCCGCCGCTGGAATGGCAAAGATACACGAAAACACTAAACAACTTCGAAGATGCATACGCCACCCTGGTGTTGATGACCCACCGGAATGTTCCGGCTATAAGGTGCCCTCCTCCCCTGAATGCCGTCAGCTTATCCAATTGCTGACACTGCGCTTGACGCTTATCGCACAGGTTACGGTTTGTACACTGTTTAGGCAACTCTGGTGAAGGGTGAAAAGCAGACTTTTTCTTGGCACGAGGCGCCGAGGCCCATGCAGTGCTGCACGGACATCGACACCAGGCCTTTTCAGATGGTCAGGTTCAGCTCTTGCGCGGGCGACGCACCGGCTGACGCCCTTCGGTGTGGCCACCGGTAACGCGGCTGAGGCGCATCGGCTGGTGGCGTACACGAACCTTGCTCAGGTGCTGGTGCAGTTCCTTCGGCATGCCTTCCGGCAGGTCGATCACGCTGTGGTCTTCCTGCAGGCTGATACGGCCAATATGCGCCTTCTCGATACCGGCTTCATTGACGATGGCGCCAACGATATCACCCACCCGAACGCCATGCTGGCGGCCGGCTTCGATGCGGTAGCTCTCGAAACGGATGTTGCTGGTATCGACGCGCTTACCCGGCTTGCGATCCCGATCATTGCGGCGCTCAGTGCGCTCGGGGCGCACATCGGCAACAATGTCCTGGAACTGGGCGGCCACGTTCAGCGGGCGGTCCTTCTGGGCCATGGCCAGCAGGGCTGCAGACAGGGTTTCTACCGGCACGTCGATCTGCTGCTGCAGTTCGGCCAGCAGCTTTTCGAACTCGCTCAGGTCTTCGCTGCCGATGATGTTGACCAGATCGGCGCGGAAAGTCTGAACCCGGCTCTGCTCGATATCCTTGCCTGACGGCAGCTCACGCTTGTCGATCGAGCGACCGGCATGGCGTTCAATGGCTTTCAGCAGGTGGCGCTCACGCGGGGTCACCAGCATGATGGCGCGACCGGTACGACCGGCACGGCCGGTGCGGCCAACCCGGTGGGTGTAGGCTTCGACGTCCAGCGGGATGTCGTAGTTCATGACCAGGTCGATGCGCTTGACGTCCAGACCGCGGGCGGCCACGTCGGTGGCGACGATCAGGTCGATCTTGCCTCTTTTCATGCGCTCGATGGTGGCTTCACGCTGCTGCTGTGACAGGTCACCGTTCAGCGGTGCAGCATCATAGCCGCGGGCCGTCAGCTTCTCGCTCAGTTCCACCGTGGCGGCCTTGGTGCGGGCGAAGATGATGGCGCCGTCGAATTCTTCGACTTCCAGCAGACGGGTCAGCGCATCCAGCTTGTGGTGCTGCTTGAGCAGAATATGGGACTGCTCGATCTGCGCCAGATTGGAGGCAGTCGCCTGAATCTGGATATGTTCCGGCTTGTTCAGGTAGGTCTGCGTCAGGCGGGCGATCTCGCGCGGCATGGTGGCGGAGAACATGGCCAGTTGACGGCCTTCCGGGCAGGCTTCGATGACGGTGGTAACATCGTCGATAAAGCCCATGCGCAGCATTTCGTCGGCTTCGTCCAGTACCAGCGCCTGCAGGCGGGACAGATCGATCTTGTTCGACTTCATGTGGTCCATCAGACGGCCGGGCGTGGCCACCACAACCTGCGGGCCGCGGCTCAGTGCCTTCAACTGGATGCCATAGCTCTGGCCACCGTAGATCGGCAGCACCTGGAAGTGACCGCCGGTAATCAGGCGGGCATAGGCGGTAAAGGCTTCAGCCACCTGAATGGCCAGTTCCCGGGTCGGGGTCAGCACCAGTACCTGGGGAGCGTTCAGGCTGACATTGATGCGCGCCAGCAAGGGCAGCGCAAAGGCAGCGGTTTTGCCGGTGCCGGTCTGCGCCTGGCCCAGTACGTCACGGCCTTGCAGCAGCGGCGGAATGGCAGCAGCCTGAATCGGAGAAGGGGTTTCGTAGCCGAGGTTGGCAACACCGGTGACAAGATTCTGGGGCAGACCCAGATCTGCAAAAGTAACGGCCACGTCATTGGAGATGACTTCAGTCATTAAAAAAGTACCTGTTTTTCAGGATTCACTCTGTGAATCGCACACATGAATGCCCAGTGCCGGCCGTTCTGGCTGGCATTACCCCGTTTTTTCGACGTGCGCAAAACCCGGTCGGGTACTGATCATGTGTGCTGACGACTCTGTAAAGGTCAGCCTTTCCACGAGCGTTTATCTGTGGCGGGGTCAGGGAAGACGGTGCCAGAGGTACTTTCCGTTGAGCAGATTCCGGTAGGACTTTGACTGCGGGCTCAAATTTTGAGTCGCGGACTATACAGCAACCGCTCCCCGAATGCTCGTTTTTTCTTTATGAGCATGTCGTCCTCTGAGCGCGGCCAAGGCCGGCCCCTACAATGGTGGCTTTGTTGTGGGCGCTGGCTTGCCTGCGCTTGGCGGCGAAGCCGCCTTGTGGGGGCTTGCGGCCCCAAGCCTACAATTGAGCCACAACTCACAACTCACAACTCACAACTCACAACTCACAACTCACAACCGTCGACTGTCATCTGTCGACTAAACCCACCCTTGAAACCACGGCAAACCACCCTCAATCGAGTTACAATAGACATGGATTATTCGTTCCAAACTCAATGGAGCTCGACATGAACACCAAGGCAGCTACGACAGATACCCTCAAAGCAGGCAACAAAGAATACCGCATCTACAGCCTGCCCAAAGCCGCCGAACAATTCGGCAACATCGACCGCCTGCCCTTCTCGCTGAAAGTATTGCTCGAGAACCAGCTGCGCAACTTCGACAACGACACCGTCACCAACGACGACATTCAGGCCCTGGTCGACTGGCAGAAGGCCGGCAAGGCCGACCGCGAAATTGCCTATCGCCCGGCCCGCGTTCTGATGCAGGACTTCACCGGCGTGCCCGGCGTGGTCGATCTGGCCTCCATGCGCGCCGCCGTGGCTTCACTGGGCGACGACCCGGAAAAGGTCAACCCGCTGTCGCCGGTAGATCTGGTCATCGACCACTCGGTGATGGTGGATGAATACGCCACCGCCGGCGCCTTCAAAGCCAATGTGCGCCATGAAATGGAGCGCAACGGCGAGCGCTATACCTTCCTGCGCTGGGGCCAGCAGGCGTTCGACAACTTCCGCGTTGTGCCCCCCGGCACCGGCATCTGCCACCAGGTGAACCTGGAATATCTGGGCCAGACTGTCTGGGCCTCGGAAGTCGACGGCGTGCTGGAGGCCTACCCGGACACGCTGGTGGGCACTGACTCGCACACCACCATGATCAACGGCCTCGGCATTCTCGGCTGGGGCGTCGGCGGCATCGAAGCCGAAGCCGCCATGCTGGGTCAGCCGGTGTCGATGCTGATTCCGGAAGTGGTCGGCTTCAAGCTGACCGGCCAGATGAAAGAAGGCATCACCGCCACCGACTTGGTACTGACCGTCACCGAGATGCTGCGCAAGCATGGCGTGGTCGGCAAGTTTGTCGAGTTCTATGGCGACGGCCTGGCCGAACTGCCATTGGCGGATCGCGCCACCATTGCCAACATGGCACCGGAATATGGTGCGACCTGTGGCTTCTTCCCGGTGGATGAAGTCACCATGGAATATCTGCGCCTCACCGGGCGCCCGCAGGAGGTGGTCGAACGCGTTGAAGCCTACTGCAAGGCACAGGGCATGTGGCGCAAGCCGGGTGATGAGCCGGTTTTCACCAGCACACTGCAACTCGACATGACCGAAGTGGAATCCAGCCTGGCCGGGCCCAAGCGCCCGCAGGACCGGGTGGCCATCCAGAACGTCAAGCGCGCCTTCGCCGACTTCATGGATACCCAGTCCAAAACCATCGCCACCAGCGACGAGGCCATGCAGGCCGAAGGCGGCGCAGGTGCGGCCGTGGGTGCCGGCCTGCCGCCGGGCGAAGCCGAGTTCACCATCGACGGCAAGACACATCGCATCAAGCATGGAGATGTGGCCATTGCCGCCATCACCTCCTGTACCAACACCTCCAACCCCAGCGTCATGATGGCCGCAGGTCTGCTGGCAAAGAAGGCTGCCGAGAAGGGTCTGGACCGCAAGCCCTGGGTCAAGACCTCACTGGCACCGGGCTCCAAGGTGGTCACCGAATACCTCGACAGCGCCGGGCTGCTGAACTGGCTCGACAAGTTGGGCTTCAATCTGGTTGGCTACGGCTGCACCACCTGTATCGGCAACTCCGGGCCACTGCACGAGAGCATCGAAAAGGCCATCAGCGACGCTGATCTGACCGTGGCCTCGGTGCTGTCCGGCAACCGCAACTTCGAAGGCCGGGTGCACCCGCTGGTGAAAACCAACTGGCTGGCTTCACCGCCGCTGGTGGTGGCCTATGCGCTGGCCGGCACGGTGCGGATTGATCTGTCGGAAGATCCGCTCGGCGAAGACAAGAACGGCAACCCGCTCTATCTGAAAGACATCTGGCCCAGCACCAAGGAGATCGCCGGCGCGGTCGAGAAGGTGCGCACCGACATGTTCCGCAAGGAATATGGCGAAGTGTTCGAAGGCGACAAGGACTGGAAAGCCATCGAGTTCCCGAAAGGCCAGACCTACGCCTGGCCCGAGTCCACCTATATCCAGCACCCGCCCTTCTTCCAGGGCATGGGCCGCACCCCCGAAGCGATCGAGGACGTCATCGACGCCCGGCCACTGGCCATGCTGGCCGACTCCGTCACCACGGACCACATCTCGCCCGCCGGCGCCATCAAGACCGACAGCCCGGCCGGCCGCTACCTGAAAGAGCATGGCGTGGAGCCGAAAGACTTCAACTCCTACGGCTCGCGGCGCGGCAACCATGAAGTGATGATGCGCGGCACCTTTGCCAATGTGCGCATCCGCAACGAAATGGTGCCGGGCGAAGAAGGCGGCGTGACGCGCCATATCCCCTCCGGCGAGAAGATGGCCATCTATGACGCCGCCATGAACTACCAGGCCGAAGGCCAGCCACTGGCCATCATCGCCGGCAAGGAATACGGCACCGGCTCCTCGCGGGACTGGGCCGCCAAAGGCACCCGTCTGCTCGGCGTGCGCTTTGTGCTGGCCGAATCCTACGAGCGCATCCACCGCTCCAACCTGGTGGGCATGGGTGTACTGCCGCTGCAGTTCCCCGACGGCGTCGACCGCAAGAGCCTGAAACTGACCGGCGAAGAGACCTTCACCGTCAAGGGTCTGAACGACCTCAAGCCCGGGCAGACGGTACCGGTTGCCATCACCTACCCGGATGGCAAAACCGAAACCGTACAGGCCAAATGCCGCATCGACACCGGCAATGAACTGGAGTACTTCCGCCACGGCGGCATCCTCCACTACGTACTGCGCCGCATGATCGGCGCCGCCTGAGGGGCGGAGCCCTGTAGGCTGTGCGGTCCGACGTTTCGGGCCTTGCTCACGCATGGTGTCAAGGGCTTGTGCGTGGCCAAGGGCCACCGCCTACAGATAAGCCTCCGTTGTAGGCTGTGCGGTCCGACGTCTCGGGCTTGCTCACGCATGGTGCCAACGGCTTGTGCGTGGCCAAGGGCCACAGCCTACAGAATAAGCCTCCGTTGTAGGCTGTACGGTCCGACGTCTCGGGCTTGCTCACGCATGGTGCCAACGGCTTGTGCGTGGCCAAGGGCCGCAGCCTACAGATAAGCCTCCGTTGTAGGCTGTGAGCTTGCTCACGCACTCGGCGCCGCCAGGCGCCCTTCCCCCAACCCCAAACCCCAATCTTTTTGCCCACCCCGTCACACTTCTGCCCTGACTATCCCCAGGTTCAGGTCATTTTCCGGTAAATTCATACCCTGCGAACAAAGGGCCCGGCGCACCACTGTGCATGGAATGCACAGGCAGAACCGCCGGCTCCGAAACAAACCCGCCGGCCGGCACAGCCAGGCACCTCTGTGGAAAAGGACTTCAGGTCATGCCGATACGTCTCCTGACGCTCATCTTTGCAATGCTTGTTCTCTGGGGCTGCGAAAGCGGCAGCTCAACAAGTGCCTCCAGCGATACTTCCGATTCATCGGAATCCTCCCCGGATGACAGCTCCGGCGGCTCTCAAGGTAGCGAAGGCGGCTCCGACTCAGGAGACGACACAGACTCCGGCCCGGACCTCTCCGACCTGCCTCCCGACCCCGCCACCATCGCCCCGGAAATCCCCGCCGGAGGTGGTGGCGGCTTTTTCGAGCAGGTCGAATTCCTGTTCTCTGCCGACACCCCGATTCAGAAAGACCTGAACCCGGACAGCCTCGATGAAGACCGGGTCGCCGTGGTGCGCGGCCGGGTACTCGACCGCAACAACGACCCGTTGCATGGCGTCACGGTTAGCATTCATAGGCAACCGCAACTCGGCAGCACACTCAGCCGGGCCGACGGCGCCTTTGATCTGGTGGTCAATGGCGGAGGGCGGCTGATCGTCCACTACGAGAAAGACGGCTACCTGCCGATCCAGCGTGCCGTCGAACCTCAGTGGAACGACTTCGACTTTGCCGACGACATCGTCATGATCCCGCTGGACCCTGAGGTCACCACCGTTGAACTGGGCAACGGCCAGCCGCTGCAGGTCGCCCAGGGCAGCCCGCAAACCGACGCCGACGGCACCCGTCAGGCCACCCTGTTGTTCCCCGAAGGCACCCAGGCCAGCATGACCCTGCCGGATGGCAGCAGCCAGGCCCTGACCGAACTGAATGTCCGAGCCACCGAATACACGGTGGGCGACAATGGCTTTGAAGCCATGCCCGGCGAACTGCCGCCTACCAGCGCCTATACCTATGCCGTGGAACTCAGTGTCGATGAAGCCATCGCTGCCGGCTCCAATCGGGTCGACTTTGATCAACCGGTTCCGCTTTATGTGGACAACTTCCTGGACTTTCCCACCGGAGAAATCGTCCCCGCCGGCTACTACGACTATGAAGATGCCGTCTGGAAAGCCGGCGACAACGGCCGCGTGATCGAGATTCTGAGCATCGAATCGGATCTGGCCATACTGGATGTAACAGGCGACGGCACCCCCGCCACCGAAGAAGAACTGGCCGCCCTGGGTATTGATACGGCAGAACAGGAAAAGCTGGCCGATCTATATGACGCCGGCAAGACCCTCTGGCGCACCCCCGTCAACCACTTCACCCCCTGGGACTGCAACTGGCCCTATGGCCCGCCGCTGGATGCCGAGCGGCCGAATGTGCCCACACCGGAAACCAACAACCTCTACCAGCCCGACAACACGGATGAAGAAAACGAGTGCCCCGGCTGTGTCATCAGCCCCCAGCGCCAGACCCTGGGCGAAAGCCTGCCCGTAGCCGGCACGCCGTTTGAGCTGGTCTATCGCAGCGACAGAACACCCGGCTACAAGAACAATGTCGCCGACATAGCCGTCAGCGGGCCGAGTGTCCCCCCCAGCCTAGAAAAAATACGGCTTGATATCCGCGTCGCCGGGCAGCATTTTAGAGAATATTTTAGTGCCGCCCCAAATCAAAAGTACCGATTCGAGTGGGATGGACGAGATGGTTTTGGACGTCAGGTGCGAGGGGACCATGATGCCCACATTACCATCAGCCATTACTACCCCTGTGTTTACTATAGTGCCCGCTCTGACTTCAGTCAGGCTTGGGCTCAATTCGGCGATACTGGTGAGGCAGTCGGCACTCGCAGTGACTGCCAGTCAATGGTGCTTGACCAGAGCCAGCAATTCCAACTGACGGGTTCCTTGCCTGTGAGACCAGATACAGTTGGCGCATGGTCCCTAGATGTTCACCACATGTTTGATTCCAAGCGCGGCAAGCTTCTAATGGGGAATGGCGAACAGCAATCCAACGTTGGTAGTGTGATCGATACCATTACTGGGATAGGGCAGGGGTTCACCGGAGACGGCGACTTTGCCACTCAAGCTCAACTGAATAGCCCAATTGGGGCAGTAGTCGATCAAACTGGAAATCTATTTATAGCTGATACTGTGAACCACCGCGTCCGCAGGGTAAGCCCAAATGGCATGATCGAGACTGTAGCTGGCTCAGGGGGTGTTGGAAATCAAAACGGATTCTTTTCCGGCGATGGGGGCCCGGCTATTCAGGCTCGATTGAATTACCCTCACGGGATTGCCCTAGATAATCTCGGAAATCTCTACATCGCAGACACTCATAGCCATCGCGTTCGCAGGGTCGGCGTCGACGGTGTTATTGAAACCGTGGCTGGTGATGGCGTCGTTGGCAATTCCGGAGATGGGGGGCCAGCCACGCAGGCACGGCTTAATAATCCAGTAGATATAGCCTTGGACACCGCGGGCAATCTCTACATTGTGAATTACAGCAGTCATCGTATTCGCCGAGTAGACTCGGAAGGCAATATAGAAACAGTAGCAGGTTCAGGATTTGGCGGTGGCTATTCCGGTGACGGTGGCCCGGCAACAGAGGCTCAGTTGAACAGCCCAACTGGTATCGAACTTGACAGATTGGGCAACATATACATCGCGGATTCGGAGAACAACCGAATTCGTCGGATCAGTCAAGATGGCATCATAGAGACATTTGCGGGTAATGGAAGCCGGGGCTTTTCCGGCGATGGTGAGCGCGCAACAGATGCTGCTCTGAATGTACCATGGGGGGTCTCCTCAGGTGGCGGCAATCTCTACATAGCAGATACAGGTAACAATCGCGTACGCTGGATAGGTCCAGATGGTGTCATTCACACTTTGGCTGGTGATGGCAACCAAGGCTTCACTGGCGATGGTGGACTAGCCAGCCAAGCCGAACTCAATTTCCCCTATAGAGTTGCTCTGGATGGCGAAGGCAATCTCTACACGGCAGATACACAAAATCATCGTATACGCCTAGTTCGACTCCCGCTGGCGATTCCAAATGCAGAGAATGAGACTCAAATCCCCTCCAAAGACGGCACCCGCCTCTTCCATTTCGACAGTACCAACCGCCACATTCGCACCACGGATACCACCACTGGCGTTGCCCTCTACACCTTCGAGTATGACGACAATGACCTGCTGATCAGCGTGACCGACCAGCACGACAACACCACGCAGATCGAACGTATGTCCGACGGCTCTGCCACCGCCATTGTGGCACCGGAGGGTCAGCGCACGGAGCTGACTTTGGATCACAACGGCCACCTGGTGAGTCTGAGCAACCCGGCCAGTGAGCGCTGGTCGATGGAGTACACATCGGATGGCCTGCTGACCCGGTTCGAGACGCCGAACAACCACGCCAACCGCTTTCACTATGACGAGAACGGCCGTCTGATACAGGACGAGGCACCCGACGGCGGCGGCTGGACCATTCAGCGAACCGAACTTAGCAACGGCTACCGCACGGACATGATCAGTGGCGAAGGGCGGGTATCGCAATTCACCGTGCAGCGAAGCAGCACCGACGAGCGCATCTACATCAATGAATCACCCGATGGCAGCCGGACCGAACGGATTCATACCGATGCCGGTACCGACATCACCCGGCCGGATGGCACCCAGATCAGCCGCAGTTATACCCCGGACCCGCGTTTCGGCATGCAGTCCCCCGTGCCCTCGTCCGAACGTATCGAAACCCCCAGTGGCCTTACCCTCGAGGCCACCACCGAGCGCAGCGCATCGCTGGATGACGAGAACGATCAGTTGAGTCACAACACCCTGACGACCCTGAGCACGGTGAACGACCGGGAAAGCGTCTCTACCTACGATGCCTCCGAGCTCACCTGGACCCACACCAGCCCCGAAGGCCGCAGCCTCACCCAGTGGCTCAATGAGGAAGGCCTGCTGGACCGCGCCCAGGCCGGCAACCTGACCGACATCCGCTATCACTATGACGATCGCGGCCGCCCCACCCGTATCGACCGCGGTACCCATGGCGAGCGCTCGGTGGAGTTCGACTATGACCACTTCGGTTATCTGAACCGGGTCACCAATGCCCTCGGCCAGTCGGTCAACCTGACCAACGATGCCGTGGGGCGGGTGACGTCTCAGCTCAATCCGGACGGCAGCCAGGTGCACTATGACTATGATGCGCTAGGCCAGCTTACCGAAATCACGCTGGGTACCGGCGAACGCCATCGCTTCTACTACACCTCACGGGAAGACATCGAGCGCTATCGGCCGCCACAGGCCAATGATCTGGCGACCGAAGACCCGATGGGAGCTGACCACCCGACCACACGCTATATCTACAATCTGGATCGGCAACTGACCGAGAAGATTCGCCCGGACGGCGCCAGTATCAACCTGGGCTATGGCGACACCAGCGGCCTGCTGGAAGCCATATCGCTGGACACGGGCAGCTATCTGTATGAGTACTTCGGCGCCGACGACCCCATCCACAGCGGGCAACTGAAACGCCTGACCGCCCCGGGTGGCCAGCACATCGACTATGAGTATGACGGCTTCCTGCTCACCGGCACCGACTGGAGCGGCACCATAGAAGGCGCCCTGGGTTACGAGTACAACCACTACTTCGAACCGATCAGCCAGTCGATCAATGGCGACACCCTGAGCTGGCAATACAATGAGGACAGCCAGGTAACGGAAGCCGGCGACCTGAGCCTCCAGTACCACTCTGGCAATGCGCTGCTGACCGGCACCAGTCTGGACAACCTCGACACCAGCCTCAGCTACAATGACCTGGGCGAACTGTCGGCCTACAGCGCCAGCCACTCCGGTTCATCCGTGTTCCATTACAGCCTGCAGCGGGACGACGCCGGCCGCATTACCGGCAAAACAGAGACCGTCAACGGCACCACGGTCGAGTACCAGTACCGCTATGACCAGAACGACCGGCTGGATCAGGTCATCCGGAACGGCGAAGTGGTCGGCTCCTGGCAATATGACGACAATGGCAACCGGACCCATGAGAACGGTACCCAGATCGCCCAGTACGACGCCCAGGACCGACTTATCCAGTATGGCGACCATGAGTACCGCTATACCGCCAACGGCGAACTGACCCGGAAGACCGACACCGTCACCGGCGACACCACACTGTACGACTATGACGCCTTCTCCAACCTGCGCCAGGTCACCCTGCCCGATGGCACCAAGATCGAGTATGTGATCGACGGCCAGAATCGGCGCGTGGGCAAAAAACGCGATGGCGAACTGGAACAGGGCTTCCTGTATCAGGGGCAGCTTAACCCCGTCGCAGAACTGGACGGCAACAACAACGTAATTGCCCGCTTTGTCTATGGCGACAAGGGCCACGTGCCCAGCTACATGATCAAGGGCGGCAACCGCTACCGCCTCATCAGCGACCACCTCGGCAGCGTACGCCAGGTCATCGACGCCCAGACCGGCGACATCGCCCAGCTCCTCGACTACGACGCCTGGGGCAATGTCACCCAAGACACCAACCCCGGCTTCCAGCCCTTCGGCTATGCCGGTGGTATTTATGACCGTGATACCGGATTGGTGAGGTTTGGGGCGCGGGATTATGACCCTGAAGTGGGAAGGTGGACGACCAAGGATCCGATTGGATTTAAAGGTGGGTTGAATCATTATGTTTATGCTTATGGAGATCCCATAAACTATGTGGACATAAATGGTTTATGGAGCATAAGAGTAAATGCATTTATCGGCAAGGGAGGTAATATAACTTTCGGTAGAAGTAACGATAAATGGTTTTTTACCGTAGGTGCTGGCTTTGGTCTTGGAGGAGGAATTTCATATAATCCTCAGGGCTCTTTTCCGACACCCAATAATGGACAACAGTACGATGGTCTTGAAGCTTACACTGGTTTTCAAGGTTGGGCTGGTGGATCTTTTGGTCCAATAGCAGGTGGCTGGTTCGGTCAAACTGGGATAACTTCTGGCATAACCTGTGATGGCAACTTATCTGCTGACTTTACAGAAAGCGGAAGCCTATACAATACGCTCAGCCCAAATAAAGAAATGGGAGCAAAACTAGGGTTTGGTGGCACATATACGGTGGGTATAGCATGGTAATTTATGGATATAGAAGAAAACAGGCTAAATGGCTTTGGATAACTATTGCTTTAGCAATTTTTATTGCAGTTGTTTTGTTTTACTTAAGGGCAGCTAGACCATCTTTTGATGAGGCCGCATGGGCATTTTTTATACCATTTCCATTTCTTGCCTTCATGATTGCCTTCTTTATGCATTCCGTGTACGCGTACAAAGTTCACGGAGGTATTATAAAATTGGCATTTCTGGCTTTTTCATGTTTGTCAGTAGTTGCGGCAATTCTCGTTACTGCAATATGGGTTAACCAACACTTAGGGAGCCTCTGAATGATCGATTCAGAGGCTCCCTAGTTGATTATTTGTCACCCATATAATGACCGCTCCCCGGCGTTAATGAACACTGTGGGCAAGGCTTTGCCACTGTGGCACGTTTGAGCCTTGCCCACCCGTGGTGCCGAATAGGTCGCTACCGCAGGCCTCGACCGTAGGAGCGCACCCTGTGCGCGACAGGATGTCATCGGCGCGGTCAGACAAACAAAACGACCAAAACGGAAAGGAGCAACCGGTGAACCAAGGCTTTATCTATTTTGCCACCACTGCAAGCCTCGTGGTTTTCGCATACCTAATCGAAAAGGCGGGCTCAAAACCTGAGTGTGGCACCTACAAGTTCAGCAGGGGATCTATCGCTTTATTGGGCTTCGGCGTTCTCTTGTTTGGCGGACTCGTTGCTTATGGGGTATACGAGGGAATAAGTGATACGGAACAATTGTCCGAGGAGTGGCCAATACTGTTGGGACTTTTTGGATTCCTCCTCGCCTCTATATTTGGAGTGACTTACTACCCCAGCGTCCGCTTCACCATTGAAAACGGTACTCTCACTTACAAATCAATCTGGGCCACCAAGGTATTCGACCTGACTCAACCCTTCACACTCACCTGTTATCCCGCTTCCGGGCAATATGTGATTCGTCAGGGCAAGATGAAAACCAAAATATCCAGCTATATGTCCGGCTGGCAGTATCTGCTGGAAGAGATCGAAAAGCAGGCTACGGCCATGGAGAAAATAGAGAAGAAGTAAATTCGTCTCAGTGGCAAAAAACACACCCTTGGGGAGATTAGATGGATGTGGTCCAACACGGCAAAATTTGATACCTGATACGTAATAGCTTACAGTTTACAGTGATTCGCAGCTTCAAACACAAAGGATTGGCGAAGTTCTTCAAAACCGGCAGCACGGCGGGGATTCAGGCGAATCATGCCGCAAAGCTACGGCTCATTCTTGGCCGGTTGAATGTGGCTTCAGACGTCAAGGATATGGATTTGCCAGGCCTTCGATTGCATGCCCTGTCAGGTAATCGTTCTGGGGTTTGGGCGGTCACAGTGAGTGGCAACTGGCGTGTTACATTCCGGTTTGAAGACGGAGATGCCGAGGTCGTGAACTACGAAGACTATCACTGAGGTGCAGCCCATGCAGATGCACAATCCCCCTCACCCTGGCGAGGTGATTCGCGAGCTTTGTCTGGAACCTTTGGGCCTGT
>NZ_JAIUMC010000007.1 GCF_022565775.1 Natronospirillum sp. | reverse complement strand
AATGCCGGCCTGTCACGCCGGAGGTCGCGGGTTCGAGTCCCGTCCGGTCCGCCATTCGTTTTTCCCCTCCTTCTTCTTCCTCAGTACGTGAACAAATTCACGATATAGGGTATGCCTACAGTGTGCCTCCGTTGTAGGCGCCGGCCTTGGCCGCGCTCAGGGGCTACCGACGCTAGCGCAGGCAAGCCAGCGTCCACAGGCAGGCACAACTGTAGGCCAGCGCGGTCCGACGTTTCGGCGTGAGTCGCGCTTCGGGGTCGTCATACCCCCGTCAAACCAATCCAGATATCCTCTTCTGTGCATCCATTTCACAAATCAGGACCAACCGCATGGTGCGACTACGGCCTGCCCGCAATCAGTGGTAGTCTGAACGCATTCAAACAATCGTTTAATGGCTTACACTCAAGGCTGACATCATGACAGACACTGCCTTCAAGACCCTGTTCTCGCCGCTCGATCTCGGACCTTTTTCGGTGCCCAATCGCCTGATCATGGGTTCCATGCATACCGGCCTGGAAGAGTCCCCCAAGCATTTTGACCGTCTGGCTGGCTTTTTTCGCCAACGCGCCAAAGGGGGGGCCGCCCTGATCATCACTGGAGGGGTATCACCCACCGAGGCCGGCCGCGCCATGCCCGGCGGTGCCGCCATGCTGACAGAAGCTGATGCAGAGACGCACCGGGTTATTCCGCAGGCTGTGCATGCCGAAGGAGGTCGCATCTGCCTGCAGTTGCTGCATACCGGTCGCTACGGCTTTCATCCGCAGATTGTCAGCTCAACCGCCGCTCAGGCACCGATTTCGCCCTTTCCGCCCAAGGCGCTGAGCGGCGACGAGATCAAAACAGAAATCGAGGGCTTTGCCCGGGCCGCGCAACTGGCTGAAAAAGCGGGCTATGACGGCATTGAGATCATGGGCTCCGAAGGCTATTTCATCAATCAGTTCACCTCGCCCGCACTCAATGACCGTGATGATGAGTGGGGTGGTTCGGCAGAGAATCGACAGCGCCTGGCGATTGAAATTGTGCGCGCCATCAAGGTTGCCGTGAGTGAGAAGTTTTTGCTCATCTTCCGCCTGTCGCTGCTCGATCTGGTGCCGGGTGGCACGCCCTGGGCAGAGGTGGAAGACCTGGCTCACCGGTTGATCGATGAAGGTGTGCATGTGCTGAACTCGGGCATCGGGTGGCACGAATCCAGGGTGCCCACCATCGCCTCCATGGTACCGCCGGCGGCCTTCCGGGAAGCCACCGCTCGCCTGCGTTCAACTGTGAATGTGCCGGTGGCGGTGACCAACCGAATCAATATGCCGGAGCAGGCTGAACAACTGCTGCAGGATGGCACTGCCGACCTGATCACCATGGCGCGCCCATGGCTGGCTGATGCCGACTGGGGGCAGAAAGCCGAGCAGGCCCAGTCAGACTCGATCAATACCTGTATTGGCTGCAACCAGGCCTGTCTGGATCATATTTTCGTTGGCAAGCCCGTCACCTGTCTGGTCAACCCCTATGCCCTGCAGGAAGACCGCCTGTCGCGTGCCGCAGCCCAGGCGCCGCGCAAAGTGGCGGTGATCGGTGGCGGTGTGGCAGGACTGTCGGCAGCTGTCGAACTGGCAGAGCGCGGCCATTCCGTGCATCTCTATGAACAGAGTGATCGCCTGGGTGGCCAGTTTCTTCTGGCGGCCCGCGTGCCGGGCAAGGAAGACTACAGTCACACACTGCGCTATTACGAGCAGAGGCTCGGCGCTCTTGGGGTCACGGTGCATCTCGGGACGACGGTTACGGCCAGTCAGTTGTCTGATGAGGGCATTGCCGAAGTAGTGCTGGCTACCGGGGTCCGGCCCCGGGTGCCGGAACTGCCGGGTATCGACCACCCTATGGTGGTCCGCTATGACGAATTGTTGCGCGGTGAGGCGACGCCGGCAGACCGTATTGCAGTGATGGGTGCCGGAGGCATCGGCTTTGATGTCTGCGAGTACCTGCTGCATGCAGATGCACCCGTCTCCGGTACGGATGACTTTTTGGATCACTGGGGTATTGATGCCTCCGGTGACTCGGCAGGCGGTCTGACGCAATCTCATCCGCGGCATGCCCGACGGGACATTACCCTCTGCCAGCGCTCTGATTCCAAGCCCGGAAAATCTCTGGGCAAGACCACTGGCTGGATTCATCGCCTGCAGTTGCGCATGGGTGGGGTGAACCATCTGACCGGCATACAGTACGAGCGCATTGATGATGCGGGCCTGTGGTACCGGGATCCGGCGGGCGAGCTGCACACTCTCGCCGTCGACCAGGTTGTCCTGTGTGCCGGACAGTTGTCCGAAACGACGCTGCGCGATTCGCTGACCGATGCCGGCCTGACCGTGCACACCATTGGCGGGGCCGACAAGGCTGCTGAACTGGATGCCAAGCGCGCGATTCGTCAAGGGGTCGAGGTGGCTGTTGCACTGTCGGCCTGATTTGCTCAAACTGGACAGTCTGTTATCCGCTGTTCAGCCTGAGGAGTGCCTGTGCACGCTGAAGCTCTGCTGGTCTATCAGAAGGAAACGGTAGCCCGTGAAATGCTCTATACCGAGTTTATGGCGGTGCTCGACGGCGTTGTGTCCGCGCGTTCATTTGCGGCACAGACCATGGAGGCGGTTTACCTGCAGCTGGATGAACAACTGAACGTCGATGTTATGGTCTTTTTCCGCCTGCCCTTCGACAATGAAGGCCGAGTCGCGGATACCTGGAACCTGCCACTGCGTGACATGGCGGCGCGCGCCCGCCCGGGGCCGGTCATCAAAGGCCGCAAGACACGGCTGATGTGCCGCAGCCAGTGTCCGGAAAAATGGCACAGTTGGCTGTGGGAGCCCCGCGAACGCAACGGGCGGGATCCGTTTGCCGATATCTGGCGTGTCATGCGGCGCAATCGGCTGGGCCTGCTGCCGGCTCACGCGGCAGAGTCCGAGGCTGAGCCGCCCCTGATCACGGATGGCATGGAAGAAGCCCCTGACCTGCAAGCTGAACTGCAACGCATGAAGCAGCGAGAACAGCAATTGTCACAGCACCTGCGCCGTCTTCAGACCCGCCTCGACAGCGCCACCAACCGGGTGTCCGAGCTTGAAGCCTCCAATCAGAAGTTGCGCGACTATATCAAGGTGCTGAAAACCGAGTTCATTCGACGCCAATCCAAAACCACCCATCTGGAATAGATCTGTGCAGATTCACTGGTATCCGGGCCATATGCATAAGGCCCAGCGGAAAATCCGCGAAATCATGGCGCAGGTCGATGTCATGATTGAAATTGTCGATGCGCGCCTGCCCGAGGCCAGTACCAACGCCCTGCTGGAGGAGATACGGGGTGACAAGCCCTGTCTCAGAGTCCTCAACAAGGCCGATCTGGCTGATCCGGCGGTTACCAAGCGGTGGCGCCGACACCTGGCAGAACAGCCTGGCATTACTCCCTATGTGACCGACACCGGCCAGCGCCAGCGCCTGGACGACATTCCCCGCCTGTGTCGTGAGCTGGTGCCGCGTCGCGGGATACCGGGAAAGCCGGTGCGGGCACTGATTGCCGGCATTCCCAATGTAGGCAAATCGACCCTGATCAATCATCTGTCCGGTAAAAAGGTGGCCAAAACCGGGAATGAGCCGGCAGTGACCAAGCATCAGCAGAAGGTGCTGATAGGGCGTGGATTCCAGTTACTGGACACCCCCGGCATCATGCAACCGTCTCCCGGCTCTGTAATGGGGGGCTATCGGCTGGCCGCCAGCGGGGCGATCCGCGCCACCGCGATGGAATACACGGAAGTGGCATTGTTCATGGTCGACTACCTGCTGCAGCGCTATCCGGGCCGACTGGCGAAGCGCTATGAACTGGACGAAAGCTCGGACCATGCACCGGACATGCTGGACCAGTTGGCAGCGCGTCGAGGGTGTATAAGAGAAGGAGAGCCGGACCTGCACCGGGCCAGTGAAATTCTGCTCAACGAATGGCGAGCCGGAAAACTGGGGCGCATCAGCCTGGAAACTCCTGACAGTGATACGCCTTATCGTCTGCTGCCGGATCCGGAGCCGGAGGCTCCAACCGAAGACGGGGACTAGCGCTCCGAGTTCAGTGTTTCATAGAGTGCCTGCATCCGCTTTGGTGGCGGGCCGCCCAGCTCCTGCTGGTAAAGCGCCGTCACCTGATCCCAGACCTTTTTGAGGCGATGCCAGCGCTGCTGACTGGACTCGATGCGCATGATGCCCTCCCACAGGCCGTCCACCAGCACCAGATGGCGCAGCGCAGTCTGGTAGACCTGAAGCGCGGCGTCCGGATCATTGCTTTCCAGCCGCTGACCGAGCGCTATCGCCAGGCGTTCATAGGCCCGGCTGACCGACTCCTGATAGATCTCCAGGTCGATCTGCTCCAGTCCTGAGAGCTGCGGCAATCCCTGATACATATCAAAGGCTGTCTGCAATTCAACCAGACTGTTCTTGTCCAGATGCCGACTCAGCGCCATGAACTCCCAGACATCCAGCCAGAAGAGGTTCGGGTTGAGGCGTATCTGACCCCCTTCGATCAGCAAAACCCTGGGGTCTCCCAACTGCTCACGGACTCGATGGACCGTCACATGCAGGCTGTTGAGGGCCTTTTGCTCCGGACTGTCAGGCCACAGATCGGCGGCCAGTTTGCTCTGGGCCAGCCCATCCGGCCCGGCCATGATCAGTTCGGACATCAGGGCTCGCGACCGCTTTTGCGATAACCGGAAGCCGGGCTTGCCATCCAGTTCTATGTCGAATCGCCCGAGCACATGGATGCGGCAGCGCCACGGCCAGGCATGGCGAAGGGTTTCGTCTCTGGGCGGAATCAAGTCTCGCGCTTGAATGATCCAGTGCGCATAGTCGGGCTCAAGATCGTGTTGCAGCGCCAGGGCACACAGAGTCGACAATTCGTCGGCCTTGATCATCAGCGGAAAGAACAACTGCTCGCGAGCGGCAGAGGGCAGCCATTGCTTCAGGTAGGGCAGGGCTCGCTGTGGTTGGCCGCGCACCAGTGGGATGCGCGCCAGTGCTGGGAAGACCATGGTGTCAATAAAGGCGCCACGGGTTTCCCTGTGCACCACTCTCGCCTCGCGCGAATGGCGCAGCGCTTCGCTCAATTGACCCGACTCGGCGAGCAGGCCGGCCAAATTGGCGCGCAAACCGGCAGAGATCGAAGCGGAGCCATGGTTGTCCATGGCGACCACGGCCTTTCTTGCATGGTCTATCGACTCGGCGATGCGGCCATGCAGCCAGGCCTGACCGGCCAGAAAATGGGCCTGAAAAGTATCATAGAATGGGCGGTGCGCCTTCAGATCCGTGCGCATGAACCAGGCCATCCAGTCATCGTAGGCTTCCCGGTCTTCAAAACAGAGTGCACAGTGCAAGGGTGGCACAGCGTTGTCCCAGGTGCAGATGCCATGACTGCGAATGAGGTTGCGCCCGCGTTCGGCTTCCGCCATGCACTTGTCGCGATCGGCTTCATAGATCAGAGCCCAGAGCGAGGTGAACGTATACCAGAGGCTGCGCGCCAGCGGGGAAGCCCGTTCGACCACGTCCTGATTGTCGCGCATCAGTTGCATGACATGGGCGGCCCCGGCTCGCCGTCCGAACTGCCAGGTATTGAGGTACATGACCTGACTGGCCATCATGACGCGCTCTGTATCAGGGACGTCGGAGCTAGCCAGCACTTTCAGTGTTTCGCTCTCCCAGCGTTCAAGCTCCGGGTCCAGCGGGCGCGCGTAACCATAGGCAGTCAGCATGCCGCGCAGTAAGGAATACCAGAGTGGTTTGGGCAGACGATCCCGGAACGCCTGCTCATGCTCCAGAAAGGCATCAATCCAGGGATCATAGTTGGAAATGTGCGCCCACTCGAGCCAGATGCTGTCGACAATCCCGCTCCAGCAGATCGCCATGTGCACATAGTCCTGCTGCGCGCTGAGCGCCTGCCAAGCCTGTGACAGGATGGCTCGGGCCATCCGGGTGTCATTGAGGATGACGCACATGCCCAGCCACATGGACAGGTGTGGATCCGTATCGCGCATCTCGGCGGGCAAAGCCTGCAGCCAGCCGAACAGCTGATCACCGCGGCCGGTCTGTATCAGTATCCCGGCCACCTGGCGCAAGCCATTGGCCAGTGAGGCGTAGTCACCCGCCTGAATCATCATTTCTGCCGCATCAGACCATTGACCGGCCTGCCATAATCCCTGACCCCATTGATGGTCCATCTCCGATATAGCCTGAGCGTCCAGCTCAGCCTTTGCCTGCTGCAGCAGAAAATCGCGGAACAGATCGTGGAATTGATAACAGGGACCGAGTTCGGCATCGTCTTCCTGGCGCAGGAAAGCGTGGTGTTCATGCAGATCTCGCAGCCGTTCAGGTGCGCAGGCTTCGCCGGTCAGGCTTTCCAGCAAGCTGGCTGGAATGAGTCTGGGTCGGGCACAAAAGCGCAGCAGCGCCTTGTCATCCTCTGACAGCGGCTTGTACACCTCTTCCAGAAACCAGTCATCCAGTGACCTCTGCAGCAGACTCTCGCTCACCGGGGCGTCAAACCGCCGCCAGTGCTCTATGAGCAGCATCAATCCCGCGGCCCAGCCGGGCAGACCGGTGATCGACCAGTCGCGGCCTTTGGTCAGGTCGGCAATGGTGTCGCTGTTGATGCCTTCATGCTGCAGCAGTTCTGTGGACTCTTCTGCGGTAAAACTGAGCTGTGTCTCGTCGATAATCGCCAGTCGGCCCTTGCCGCGCAGACGTATCCAGGGCGGTGCAGGCTCGTGTCGACTGGCCACGATGACAGATACACGCTCACTGAACAGCTCTTCCAGCGTGGTGGCGATAATGGCATGCAGAGGCGAGTCGGCAGGCAGGTGGTGCATGTCGTCGATAAACAGCAGCATCTGACCCGGCAACTTGCGCTGCAGTGTCTGCCCAAACTGGGTCGCAAAGACTTCCGGTGTTGCCGTGTATTCCGGGTTGAGCACGGGGAGTGCGAGAGCTTCGTCCCCCAGCAGTTGAATGGCCTGCTGGCGCAGCGCGTAGAAAAATTCTCCTACACTGAAACCATGTGGCGGGATAGGCAGACGCAACAACGTCCGCTTTTGTGCTTCAGCATAACTCAATGCCAGCGTCGTTTTGCCATAACCCCCCGCTGCCACCAACCAGATCAGACTGCTGGAAGATTTCTGCGCAAGGGTTGCAGTCAGCCGCGGCCTCACCAGCCAGCGCTCAACCTGCTCGGCAGACGCTCCTACTGCCTTATTCATGCGATGGTAATCCTGATTACTGTTCTGTCTTCCCGGAGGCTTTGCAGATTAGTTTTATCCGGCATTGTTTCATAGCCCCATTAAACCTCAATGGCAGCACAAAATAGATACTGTCGCAATGAGAAGAGCCAGAAAAGTTGACCCGTCGCACAACCTGCACCTATTCCCCTTCTTGTCCCCAATTTGTAAGACAGCTGTCAGATATTCTATGGTAGACCTGAAGATCAACTGACCGAGCTGCTGGTTCGGCAAAAAATAAAGAAGAAGAGGGACAGTATGAAAGCCAATCTCTATACAGTCGCCGTTACACTGGGAACGGCCCTGCTGCTTGTCGGTTGCAACTCCAGCAGCTCCAGCAGTTCCAATGGATCTGATGACAATGGTGACTCCGGAGGCAGCGCAGATGTCTCTGCAGTCTGTGATGCCAATGTCAGTGTGGCCTCTAATGACAGTGGTGTCGGATCAGACGGGTATGATGGACTCAGATTCTACCGGGTGGCGGATTCGGTCTGTGCATTTGATGCCGATGCTGGTGTGGCGTTTGGTGTGGATGATAATGACGGCGACGCCCTGGAACTGGTGGTGACCAGCTACAGTCGATCCGGCGGGGACCTGACAGCTGATGGGGTCATTTATGTTGCCGATGACCATCTGTGGTTTGCCGACAGCGACGCGTCCGCAGGGTCTGTTTCGCCGACTCAGGTTTCTTCCGAAGACAATGCCAGTGCCATTGATATGATGTCCTTCGCGCCGGATTTTGCAGCGGCGAACAATGGGACGCTGGTTTACCGCAAAGGTGCCGATGGCTGGTTTGCTGTGCAACGGGGTTTCGGTGCATCGAGCGACCCGGTCGCTCTCGGAGACAATCGGGAGCCGCTTGGTCCGCTTTATGATGGCGACCAATTGACACATGCGATAATCCGGGATGGCAGTCGCCTGGTGCTCTCGGAAGTCTCGGATCTCAGTGGCGAAGCTGAAGAACTTCTTGATGGAGGCGTTATCTCCGGCTTCACGAACTATGTCGGCATGTTTGGCGACGGCACCGCAGTCCTGGCTGTGGGCAGTGACTTCTATTTTCTGGACCCTGGCTCTAAGCAGCTCGAAAAAGCCTCTGGTGACGCGGCAGAAACAGCAAACAACCTGAGCGGGTTTGGCGCACTGGTCAGTCGGGGTATCCGAATTGATGACGTCATGTACCTGGCCCTGACCGACGACGGCCAAGCCGTCTTGTCGGAGATCGACAAGACATCGCAGGAGATCAACATTGTCGACGAGGCCGAAACCGACAATACAACGCCGGTGCTGCTGGTGGTCAACGATGACTATATTGGCTGGGGCTGGTCGCATGGCTTGGGCCAGGAGGGCGAATCTGCAGTTGTGGTGATTGAGCGCGAAAACCACAACAACAAAGACAAGGTCTACAACGGTGGTGAAGACGTGATTGTCACCTCTCAGGTACCGGCACACATAGGCGATTGGATCTTCTTCAATACAGCTGATGGCGATGCAAACTACTCGGCACGCTATGTGGCACTCGAAACCCCCGGCACGGTGACAGAGTTGGACGACGCAAGCTGGCAGGGCGGGCTGATTGATGTCAGCACCACAACCATGCCTTTCTATGTGCCCGATACCCGGCTGGATACGGTGTTGCTGAACGACCGCAATGGTGAAGAAGAAATCCAGGCGCGCGCTGCCGACGATCCGTCAGAAAGCACCACACTCGGCAAGTTGCCCGCCCAGAGCCCGCCAGCTGATACCATGGCGCCGCCCAGACTGTTGCTGGGGGCAACCTCCACACTTGGGCCGGCACGGCTGGTGTCCTACGGTTCAGGTCTTGCAGAAATCCTGTTCTACCTGGACACGCGGCATAGTGACTCCATGGTGGAGATAGGCGAGGTCGAACCCGACCCGATCATTATTCAGGGCGGATTCTGACGCCCTAATGCCCGCCGGGCATGGACGATGCCCGGCGGCTGTTTCCACCTTCTCCAGCGATCGTCTGAACACCGATCGCAATGCGTGAAAAAATCAATAAAATCAACAGCATGGCTGCTCCTTTGGCCAAGGTTTTGGTCAGGTTTCCGGTCAACTAGACCCCAAAATTCCACCCTAAAGTTCGATTGTTCCCACCATCACAACCGGTCAATCCTTGAACGGCCAAGACAAAAACAACAAGTGAAAAGGTGAAGATATGTTGAACTTGAAACGTGCCGCTGGTGCCCTGGGTGCCACGGCGTTGCTTATGGCTTCCGCCGCCTGGGCAGATCTCGCTGAAACCACCAATGCGATGGCCCCGCTGGAACTGCGCAACAGCAGTGAATGGAGTGCATTCGAATGGCAGTTGGAAGAAGCCGCCAGTTACGGCCTTGACGGCGTCTCGGTGGATGTCTGGTGGGGCATGGTCGAAGGTGATGGTGATGGTCAGTACGACTGGTCTTACTATGACGCCATCTTTGACACCATTATTTCCCGCGGCCTGCAGATTATCCCGATCATGTCCTTCCACCAGTGTGGTGGCAACGTCGGTGACGACTGCGGTGAAGACGTGATCACCCGGGATGGCAACAGTTGGCAACTCGGGCAGAGCGGCACCAACGAGATCCCGATTCCCTGGTGGATCTGGGAAGATATCCCGGCTCAACATGCTGGCCTGAGCGATGCCGACATGCGTTACAAGAGCGAATTCGGCAACTACTCGGTGGAAACCGTGTCCCTGTGGGCCGATGACTTTGTGCTGGACCAGTATGCCGATTTCATGGCGGCCTTCCAGGACCGGTACGAGCATCTGGCGGACCACATTATCGAGCTGAACATCAGCATGGGTCCGGCCGGTGAACTGCGCTACCCATCCTACAATCAGCATGATGACGGGCATGCCATCGCCTCCTATCCGGGGCGCGGTGCGCTGCAGGCCTATGGTCGCCTGGCCATTGAAGACTTCCAGGCCTGGGCCGAAGACAAGTACGGCAACCTGACCAGCCTCAACAATGCCTGGGGCACCAGTCTGAGCAACTTCGATCAGGTCAATCCGCCGTCCGATGCACAGTTCTTCTTTGATCAGCAGGACCATCTGTACAGCCAGTACGGGCGAGATTTCATCCGCTGGTACCACGAATCGCTGACAGCACATGGTACCCGCATGCTGAATGCGGCCATGGATGGCTTTGACGGTGCCTTCAGCGGTATCGAACTGGGCATGAAGATCCCCGGTATCCACTGGCAGATCGGCAACCCGAGCGACAGTGTGCGCCGCGTTCCCGAAATGACCGCCGGCCTGATTCCGTCCGACATTGATATCTACTCACCGTCCACCGGTCATGGGTATGAGAGCATGATCAACACCACCCAGACCGGCAGCGACCCTAACCGTAATGTCGTCCTGCATTTCACCGCGCTGGAAATGGGCAACCCGGACAGCTTCCCGGACTACTCGCGGGCCGAAGACCTGGTGTTCTGGGTGGGTGAAGAAGGCGGTAACCAGGGCGTTGACCTGAAAGGCGAAAATGCACTGGCCGGCGGTGCCATGACCGACTTTGGCTGGGATCAGATCGAAAACGCCTTTACCCACAGCAGCTACAACGGCCTGACCATCCTGCGCCTGCAGAACGTCACTGAAAACAACACCGGGCGCAACCGCTATGCACAGTTCATCCAGAACTTCCATGCCGGTACCGGTGATGATGGGGCGACGGTCAACTTTACCTGCAACAATGGCAGCACCTACTGGGGCCAGAGTGTCTACGCAGTCGGCAATACAGCGGAACTGGGCAACTGGGACCCGGCCAATGGTGTTCTGCTGGACGCCACCAACTACCCGACATGGAGCGGCTCGGTCAGTGACCTGCCGAAGAATACCAGCATCGAGTGGAAGTGCGTCAAGCGCGAGGAGAGCAATCCGGGCGCCGGCGTCGAATGGCAGTCCGGCAGCAACAACCAGGTGACGACAGGCGGCGATGGCTCGTCTGTCAGCAGCACCGGCAGCTTCTGATCCATTTCAGATCCCTTGAATAGCCGCACTCTTCCGGAGTGCGGCTTTTTTGTTGCAGAATCCTCCCTGTAAATTGTCCTCTCACCAAGTAAATATCGCTTCAGTTCCACCATTTGTAAGTCGTATGTAAGGCCTTTCTGTCACCCTGTTACTGATCCGTCACGGTTCACAAGTGTGCTTGTGCAGGCCGGTCGGACCAGAGAAGCTTCAACGCAGCAACAACAAGAGGACGGTATGCGACACAAGACGCTTCAAGCAATGATGATCATGAGCTCGGCACTGCTGATTGCCTGCAATGACAGTGGTTCAAGTTCTAGCAGTTCTGGCAACGGCGACAATGGCAATGGTAATGGAGACAACGGCAACGGCGACAATGACAATGGGCAGTTGACTGTCAACTGTGAGGCCAACCTGGATCTGGCAGACAATAATGACGGTTTGAGCCGAGAGGGGCATTCTGGCCTCAGTTTCTTTGCTGTTCAGGATCGGGTCTGCGCGCTTGATTCCGAACAGGGCACCGTGTTTGAGGTCGCGCGCAGTGACAACGGAGAAGATGTTCAGCAGATGGATACCCATTTCTCTACCGACGCCAGCGGCGAAATGACCATCGAAGGGGTGGTCTATGCCATGGACGAGCATCTCTGGTGGGCGGATGCCGATGCGTCGGCGGGTGGCGTGACACCAAGGCAGATTTCCTCCGAAAGCCGAGGAGAGGACGTTGACAGCCTCCGAGTCGAGCCGGACTACCAGAACAGCGATAATGCTCTGGTGGTCTACAGACTGGATACAGAATTCTGGTATGCGGTCCCGGTGGATGCGGCCACTTCCCAAGATCCTGCGGCACTTGAGCTGCCTGACGATGGTGCAGTGTCGGTGATTGCGGTTCGCGACGAGGATGGCGCGATTGAGGGACTGATACTACCGCAGGGAGATCCCTCCGAGTTCACTATGGTCTTCCGGGATATAGATGCTCTGGATGATGAGGGCACAGAGCTTGATGACCTGAGCGACAACTTGCAAGTGCTCAAGGTGGGCCGACTGGACAGTGGTGACCTTCTGATCCAGACCCGCGCCGGTTATGTCCGCGCATTTGATCGAGAAGAGCAGGAGCTGTCCGACCCCGTAGCGATTGATGCCCTGGACGATGGCGTTGTCAACCTGGTAGTGACGACGCGGTATGCCAATGATGGCGAGAACGTCTACATTGCCGATCATGACAGCGATGGCGCCCGGTTGACGCGCCTCTCGATTGACTCGGGAGAGCCTGATATCGAGATACTGCGTTCGGACATCGAAGACGCAGAAGATTTTCCCAAATTCGTCACGACCACGGATGACCATATCGTTTGGGCTTATAGTATCGAGGATTCCGATGACCAGATTATCGAGGTGGTGGAAAGCATCGAGAAAGCGGATACCGATCAAGTAGCCGACTATTCGTTGCCGGAAAACCTGGTGATTCGAGACGGCATCGGCAGCATCGGCGAGCCGTGGGTGCACACGTCGGGCAACAAGGTGTTTTTCAACGCAAGCTCCCGGTCTTTCCCTGACCCGGAGGGCGAGACGTTCAGAGCCTACTGGCTGGAGCCTGACGCGGACCCCGATGCACTGAATTATCGCGAGGACCAGAACTGGCGTCTGGCCCTGTCAGACCCGACCATACACCCGGCCGTGGGACTGGCTCGCCAGGAGCGCTCCGAAATATTGGTAGTGGCGCGAGACGAGGACGTCAGCGACAGCTCTGAAGAGGATTTTGCCACGGCGGTGCCGGCCAGCGAGCCCGATGCTGATGGCGTCGAGCTTGGCAAGTATGGAGCAGACGGAGGACCTATAGGTCCGTTCCTGCTGTCCTCTGCCGATTACGGTTTTGGTCCAGGCCGTTTGGCGATGCGCAGCATGACCGGTGGTGAAAATACACTCTACTGGCTGGATGTCCGGCATGAGGACTCCATGAAGCCCATTCTGCGCAATGAGGAAGGGCAGGCCCATCGGCTGCAACCTGGTTTCTGACCGGACACAGTGCCCACCGGTGCGCTATACTCCCTGCGCGAGGCGCTCCAGCGCCTCGCCATCCACTCGATAGCCAATCCATTCCGACATGGGACGGGCCCCCAGCGACTCGTAGAAGGCGATCGACGGCGTGTTCCAGTCCAGTACGCTCCACTCGAAACGGCGGCAGTCCTTGTCGAGCGCCAGTTTGGCCAGGTACTGCAGCAGTGCTTTCCCGGCCCCGTGTCCCCGGTACTCCGGGTCCACGAAAAGATCCTCGAGATAGATGCCCCGCTTGCCGGTCCAGGTTGAGAAGTTGAAAAAATAGATGGCAAAGCCCACCGGCTGGTCACCCATAAAGCAGATCACACCGTGGGTCGTTGCATCTTCGCCAAACAGCGCCTGCTGAATGTCTTCTTCGGTGGCTTCAACCTGATCCTCCGCGTTCTCATAAATGGCCAGAGCGCGAATAAAGCCCATAATAACAGGGACCTGGTCGGGACGGGCGGGGACAATGGTCAGTTCAGACATGGGAGATCGGGTTTCCTTTCAGTTCAATTCAATTCAATGTAGCCGCAGTACCACCTCTGCAATCACGATGGTCAGCAGAGTGGAGAGCAGGGTGCCAATCAGCACGTATTCGGCAAAGGGTCTTTCATCCATCTGGCGGAAACGGGCGAAGCCCTTGGCCGCAATGATCAGGGCAATGATGGTGTAGTACTGGGCAGTGACCACCACCAGATAGATGATCCAGCGCTCCAGAATACCGATGATGCGACCTGCGTTGTATTCCTGCTGGTCAATGGTCGCTGGCTCGTTCTGGTCCGAGGAGGCCTGCATGGGCTCCAGATGAAAGCGCTGAAAGACAACGCGAATCAGATAGTTGGCTTCGTTGGCGAGCAGCAGCCCGCCCAGAACCATGGCCAGATATTTGGTTGCCAGGTCGGGCAGGGCAGCCAGTGGCTCCGTGCTGGCAATGCCGATTGCAGTCCCCGGGATATAGTAGAACAGGATCAGCAGCAGGGCCGACATCAGCAGTGCCAGCAGTCGACTCAGGTTGAGGTGGCGGGCAGCCAGCAGGCGTTCCGGCAGCGCATGCAGGGCAAGAATGCACAGGGTCAGCAACACCCAGCCTGCCGACAGCTGCAGTGTTGCCAGCGCTGCCAGCAGGGTGAGTACCGCCAGCACGGCCAGCCGCCTGACCGAGGCCGGTTTGTCGGGCAGGCCCCAGCGGATCATGACCAGCAGTGTGAAAAACAGCAGAGCGCCCATATGCGGTTCAATCCTTGTGGTCGAAACTGGGTTCAAGCAGTGTATCCAGCAGGGCGAACAACGCCATGATCAGCTCCAGCTCACCATCCCGGATATTCTGATACACCGCCTGAATACTGATTTCCAGTGCCGCGGCGATATCCGCTGGCGTCTGGTCCATCAGCAGGCGGCACAGAATCTCGTAGCGGTTGGCCCGCCACTTTGCGCTCATGCTGCCGATCACCTGCAGCAGCGCGTCGGCCCAGCGCTGGTCTGCGTCAGCCAGTCCGGTGATGGCCAGCGTTCGAGCCTGTCCCTTGAGCCGCTCCATGCCGTCCCGGGCGTGGTAAAAGGCTTTGCCATCCATGCCCAGCGCCTGCTCCCGATTGATGGGTGTGGCTATCTCGCCCAGACCCAGCGAAAAGCGAACCCGCGCCGGCAGCAGTGCTTTCTGAATGTGCATCAGTTCGAACCACAGCCTGTCCGAGCGGGTGCGCACGGCCTGAAACTCATCACCCAGGGTAATGGTATAGGGTGATGCCAGCCCTTCCGGAGCAGGTTTGTTCAGCGTCAGCAGGCACTGCGCCAAGCGACGCTGCAGCTCGCCCCGATCTGCGGCGTCCCGGGAACTGATCAGATCGCCAATCACGACCAGATAGCGTTGCTGGGCCATATTAAATCACTATGGTTTACCTTCAGAAATTAAACAATAATGGTTTAAAAAAAGAAAGTAAACTATTTTGGTTTAATCGACGCACCGCACCGCACCGTGCAGGAAGCAGCTCTTGGTCTGCCGTCAGCCCGCCTGCAACAGCGGCTTCAGGGGCGCACCGGGGTCAGACAGTACCGCCGGATCCGGCTTGCTGCCACCATTGATCAGGCGTTCGCATATCTTGATGTCCCGTGCGATGGCATTGCCCGGCGCCACGCCGGCAGCGCCGGCCAAGGTGCCATCCGCGCGCAGACTGAAGTGCAGCAGCGACCGGTCATCAATCTGTCGCACGACCTCTTCGCTGCCCTGATCCGGCAAGCCGGCAATCTGCAGGCCCAGATCAAACTGGTTGGACCAGAACCAGGGCGCTTTCATGTAGGTCTCGCCCTTGCCCAGCATATTCAGTGCCGCGACTTCGCCCTGTTCCTGCGCACAACGCCAGGACTCAAGCCGCATACGATTGTTGTCATACAGAGGGTGAGGGAAGGAACAGCAGTCTCCGGCGGCAAATATATGCGGGTCTTCCGTCGCCATGCCGGCATCGACTGCGATGCCATTTTCGATCCTGAGTCCGGCCGACTCAGCCAGGCCGGTGCTGGGTGCCGCGCCGACGCCCGCGATAATCATGTCGGCCTGGATGGTCTGACCGTTCGACAGGGTCAGCATGCGCCGGTCATGACGCGTGTTGACGTCCGAGACCCGGGTGGACAGGTGGATATGAACCCCCTGGTTCTGATGTTCCTGGCGAATGATCTGCGCGATGGATGCCGGTACCGCCCGTTTCATCAGTTCATCCTGCAACTCCAGCACATGCACGATGGCACCGTGGCTGCGCAGCGAGGCGGCCACTTCGAGGCCGATAAACCCACCGCCGACCATTACCACATTCAGTCCTTCGCGCATGCGTTCCCGGATACGGTCAGAATCGTTCACCGAGCGCAGTAGCAGTATGGAGGGGTCCGGGACCTTGGGGATACGGACTCTGCGCGCACTGGCGCCGGTGGCCAGCAGCAATTTTTCATACTGCAGCGTTTCACCATCCCGGGTGATCAGTGTCCGGTCTTCGCGGCGAATGGCCTCCACCGTGACGCTGGGCCGGAAATTGATTTCCAGGGCCTCAAACTGGTTGGTTCCGCCAATACTTGTGAGTTTTCGATCCGCACCGGTGAGATAGTCCTTGGACAGGGGAGGGCGCTCATAGGGGGTATGGGGCTCTTCACCCAAAAGGGTTACAGGGCCGTCCCAGCCCTGCTGGCGCAAGGTAACGGCTGCGCGAACACCGGCTTCGCCGGCTCCTACAATCACCATGCCTGATTTCATTTGCTGGGTCCTCCGCTGACAGGTCGGTCGTTTCTGATTATGGCGCCTATTGTCACCTCTCTGGCTTTCGGATGCCACCTGAACAGTCATCATAAAATGATCCCAAAAGCCGGATTGGCTTTGTTATAGTCGGCGCTTTCGCGTGCTGTCACTGCAGGAAGTGCCGATGATCCAGGAGCCGCTGTTTTACCTCTCTGCCTTTTTTGCCGTCATGATTGCCGGTATTTCCAAGGGCGGCTTTGGAGGTGGGGTGGGAGTGATGGCGGTACCACTGATGGCCCTGGTAATACCGCCGTTCCAGGCTGCGGCCATCATGCTGCCCATTCTGTGCATCATGGATCTGGCCGGCCTGAAGGCCTTCTGGAAGAAATGGGACAACCGCAATATCCTGATCATGATTCCCGGCTCGGTACTGGGTATCCTGATCGCCTTTTTGACCTACCGTTGGGTCAGTGACGACCACCTGCGCATCCTGATCGGCGTGATCGCGGTCGTCTTCGCGTTGAACTATTACCTGAATCGGGCACCTGAGGGCAGCACCCCCGCACTCCCGAGTTGGACCAGGGGCACCTTCTGGTCAACAGTCGCCGGCTTTACCAGTTTCTCTGCCCATGCCGGCGGCCCGCCAATGAATATGTATCTGCTGCCCCAGCGACTGGACAAGACCCTGTTTGTGGGTACCACCGTGATGTTCTTTACTGTGGTCAATTACGTCAAGTTGGTGCCCTATGCGCTTCTGGGTCAGTTCGATACCACCAACCTGATGACAGCGCTGGTGCTGGGACCTCTGGCCATTTTCGGGGTTTACAGTGGTTACTGGCTGCACAAGCGCATCTCCATCTTTGTCTTCTACCGTATTTGCTACGCGTTTCTGCTGATTACCGGCGGACGGCTCTTGTACCAGGGCGTGACGAATCTCTGGTTTTGAAATAGCCTGAACGCATCTGTTGCAGATACGGGTGTTCTATAAATCAGACATTGTGTAAAATATTTTGAGTATTTAGATGCAGCCTGATTTTCAGATCTTTCAGGCTTGCAGCCTTCGCGACAGCCAGACAGGTGAAACTGATGACAACATTGGGCAACTATATCAACGGCAAGCGTATCGGCAGCGATAGCGGCCGCACCGCACCCTATTACAACCCTGCAACCGGCGAGGCTCATGGTCAGGTGGCCCTGTCTTCAGCCGACGAGACGCGCGCGGCTGTTGCCGCAGCGCAGACTGCCTTTGAAACCTGGCGCAAGGTCAGCCCGCTGAAGCGGGCGCGCATCATGTTCAAATTCAAGGAACTGATAGAGCGCGACGCCGAGAAAATTGCGACTCGTATTTCGCAGGAGCATGGCAAGGTCTACTCGGATGCGATGGGTGAACTGACCCGAGGCCTGGAAGTGGTGGAGTTCGCCTGTGGCGCCCCGCACCTGCTGAAAGGTGAGCACTCGCTGAATGTAGGTGGTGGTGTCGACAGCTACTCGCTGATGCAGCCCGTCGGTGTCTGTGCTGGTATCACGCCGTTCAACTTCCCGGCCATGGTGCCCATGTGGATGTTCCCTGTGGCGATTGCCGCGGGCAATACCTTTGTGCTGAAGCCCTCGGAAAAGGACCCAACCGTGCCCATCATGCTGGCGGAACTGCTGACCGAAGCCGGTCTGCCGGAAGGCGTGCTGAACGTGGTCAATGGCGACAAGGAAGCGGTCGACGTGCTGCTGACCGATGAACGCGTCGAAGCCGTCAGCTTTGTCGGTTCAACGCCCATTGCCGAATATATCTATCAGACCGCATCCGCGCACGGCAAGCGCGTGCAGGCGCTGGGCGGCGCCAAGAATCACATGGTCATCATGCCCGATGCCGATCCCTCACAGGTGGTCAATTCCCTGCTGGGGGCAGCCTATGGCTCCGCTGGTGAGCGTTGTATGGCGATCTCTGTTGCGGTCTGTGTCGGTGAAGAGGTTGCCGATCACCTGGTACGCGACCTGACCGCCGAAATCGACAAGATGAAAGTCGGGCCTGGCACTGGTCAAAGCCCGGAGCCGCATATGGGCCCGCTGGTCACCCGCGAGCACGCCGACAAGGTGCTGGGTTATATCGGTACCGGTGTGGAAGAGGGTGCCAGCCTGATCGTGGACGGGCGTGATTTCGTGGTGACCGGTGCCGAGCATGGCTATTTCGTCGGCCCGACACTGTTTGACCACGTCAAGCCGGGCATGCGGATCTATGAAGAGGAGATCTTCGGGCCGGTTCTGGTCGTGGTGCGCGTCGACAGCTATGACGAAGCGATCAAACTGGTCAATCGTCACGAATATGGCAATGGTACGGCCATCTTCACCCGTGATGGCGATACCGCCCGCCAGTACACCGAAGAGGTGCAGGTCGGCATGGTGGGTGTGAATGTGCCCATCCCGGTACCTATGGCGTTCCACAGCTTTGGTGGCTGGAAGCGTTCACTGTTCGGCCCGCTGCATGTGCATGGGCCGGATGGTATTCGTTTCTACACCCGCATGAAGACCATCACCGCCCGCTGGCCTACAGGCATCCGCGCTGGCGCCGAGTTCTCCATGCCGACAATGAAATAGGCTGCGGCCCACCTGTAGGCCGTGGGCCTTGGCCTCGCAAAAATCTGTAGGCTGTGGCCCTTGGCCACGTAGGGTGCTTCGGCCAGAATGCGTGAGCAAGGCTCACAGCCTACAGACGCCGCCACATTTGCAGGCCGTGGCCCTTGGCCACGCTTGCGTTGCCTATCGCTTGAAGAACGCGGCGACGCGCTGCTGGAATTCGCGGCTCTGCAGTCGTTCGGCGAACACCTCGGCTTCATTCTCGATGGCCTGCAGGGTTTCTGCCTGTGTCGGTGCCCGCATCAGACGACGCGCCGCCTGCAGGGCCTGTGGGGGCTGTTCGGCCATGCTCTGCGCCCACTCCGTGACCACAGTATCAACATCCTCAGGTGCGGTTACCCGATTGACCATACCGGCCTGCAGGGCTTCCTCTGCGCCGAAAGGCTGGCCGGTGAGTAGCCATTCGGCGGCTTTCGGGTAACCGACCAGGCGCGGCAGTATCAGTGACGAGGCAAACTCCGGCACCAAACCGAGGCTGACAAAGGGGAGTTGCAGTTTGGCCTCTGTGCCCAGGCATACCAGATCACAGTGCAGCAGCAGCGTGGTGCCTATTCCCACTGCATGGCCGTTGACGCTGGCGAGCATGGGCTTGGGAAAAACAGCCGCAGTGCGGAGAAAACGCAATACCGGTGCATTGGCAAAATCCTTCACCCCGGTCATGAAGTCCTTGAGGTCGTTGCCCGCCGTGAAACAATCGGCCTGGCCGGCAAACACCACGACGCGGACTTTATCGTCTGTTGCCGCAGCTTCCAGTTCATCCGCCAGTGTTGAGTACATGGCCTGGGTGATGGCGTTTTTCTTGTCGGGGCGATTGAAACGCAGCGTCAATACGGCGCCGTCGCGCGAGGCAAGTATGGGATCGGTCATAGTGGTTCTGCAGCCTTTCTCGGATGATCAGTTGAGCTTAATCGGGTGCGACGCGGGCGGGAAGGGCAGGAAAGGGTATTGATGACCCTGAGGCAAGAATAGGCGAGTAGGCTGTGGCCCTCGGCCACGCACGGTGCCTGGGCCCGAATGCGTGAGCAAGCCCCGAAATGTCGGACCGCACAGCCTAAACCTCGGCGCCCATCTGCATGGCTTCTTCCCTGGTCGCCGACCGATCCAGCTCAGCCAGCGGCTCCCAGCCTTTCAGGTGCTGTTCCAGCAGGGCGGTCAGCGCATCAACATGGCCCTGCTCTGCGTTCATGCAGGGAATGTACTGATAGTCCTGACCGCCAGCTTCCATGAAATACTCCCGGTTTTCCTCGCCGATTTCTTCGATGGTCTCCAGGCAGTCAGCGGCAAAGCCGGGGCAGATGACCTGTACCGATTTGACGCCCTGGCCAGGCAGTGCCTGCAGGGTATGGTCCGTGTAGGGCTTCAGCCATTCCTCGCGCCCGAAGCGGGACTGGAAGGTGGTCATGTAGTCATCCTTGCCCAGGCCCAGTCTTTCGGCCAGCAGTCGGGAGGTCTTGTGGCACTCGCAGTGGTAGGGGTCACCGCGCAACAGATACTTTTTCGGCACGCCGTGGTAGGACATCAGCAGGCGGTCTGCCCGGCCGTGCTCTTTCCAGTAGGCTTCAATATGCCGTGCCATTGCTTCAATAAAGGGCGGAAAGTCGTGATAGTGATTGATAAAGCGCATCTCAGGCAGCCAGCGGCGTCTGCTGAAATCCTGTGCAATGGCATCAAAGGTCGAGGCAGTGGTTGCACCGCTGTACTGGGGATACAGCGGCAACACCAGCAGCTTGCGCACACCCTGGTCCTCCAGCTTCTGCAGTCCGGACGCGATGGACGGGTTGCCGTAGCGCATGGCGAATTCGACCACCACCTGGTCGCCATAGCGGCCCTTCATATAGGCGCGGATGGCATCGCACTGATCCTGGGTATGAAACAGCAGGGGTGAGCCGCGCTCCGTCCAGACCGTCTGATAGGCTTTGGCGGAGCGGCGCGGGCGAATATTCAGAATGATGCCGTTCAGGATCAGCCACCAGACAGGGCGCGGCACTTCGACCACGCGGGGGTCCCATAAAAACTCTTTGAGATACCGGCGCAGGGCGCCCGGTTCGGGGGCGTCCGGGGTGCCCAGGTTGGTCAGCAATATGCCGGTCCTGGCAGCTGAGTCGTGCCGGTAATTTTCAATACCCTTGAACACAAAATCTCCTGACAATCATAGGGCCGCTGGCAGATCCAGCAGCCAGGTCGCAATACCGAAATAGATCAGTACACCACAAGCATCAATCAGCGTTGTAACCAGTGGTGCGCTGGCTGTGGCCGGGTCCCAGCCAACTCGACGCAGCAAAAAGGGCAGCGTCAGGCCGGCCAGGCTGCCGAAGACGACCACAGTCACCATGGTCATGCCGACGATCAGGGCAATCACCTCGCCACCACGGATGGCGCCGATGGGCGCGATCGCAACGGCCATGGTCAGCCCGAGTGCTGCGGCGATCAGCACTTCACGACCGAACAGTTTCAACCAGTCTGCACTACGCACTTCACGGGTTGCCAGACCACGAATGATCAGTGTCGCGGATTGGGAGCCCGCGTTGCCACCGCTGCCGATCAGCAGTGGAAGGAAGAACACCAGGGCGACCTCGGCGGCAATCGTGTCCTCGAAATGAGCGATGCCTGCCCCGGAAAAGATATTGCCAAATACCAGCAGAACCAGCCACACAACGCGGCTTTTGTAGACAGCGAACAGGCTGGCAGAGCTGAGATTCTGCTCCATGGGCTGCACGGAGGCACCTCGGTGCATGTCCTCTGTGGCTTCCATCTCGGCCACGTCCATGGCGTCATCGTAGGTCACGATACCCACGAGACGACCGCCAAGATCAATGATTGGCAGGGCCAGCAAGTCATAGCGGGCAATCTGATCGGCCACTTCTTCCTGATGCTCATCGACCGTGGCGGTGACCAGATCCGTGGTCATGACTTTTTCCAGACGACCTTCCTTGCGCGCCAGCATCAGTCGGCGCAGAGATACAGTACCGACCAGGCGGCCCATGTGGTCAATGCAATAGATGTCGTAGACAGTTTCAGCTGAAGGCGCCGTGGCGCGGATGATGTCAAAAGCCTGGGCAACCGTGGACCGGGCGGGCACGGCAACATAGTCGCTGGTCATCAAGGCACCGGCTGTCCCAGAGGCATAGCTGGCCAGCAGGCGCAGGTCCTCCCGCTCGTTGCGGGCCATCAGGCGCATAACCCTGGCTTTCAGGCTGTCGTCCAGCAGGTTGAAAAGGTCAGCCCGTTCATCGGCATTCATGTGAGAAAGCAACTCGGCCAGCATGGGCTCTGCCATGTTCAGGGCCAGTTCTTGCTGTGCCTCAAGACCGAAGTAGCCTATCGCCCGGGCGCGCTGTTCGATCGGGAGATAGGCCAGCAGTTTCTCGGTAACGTCCAGAGAGTGCTCACGCACAAACTCTGCAAAGTCGGGCGCCGGCATCTCATTGGCCAGTTCCGCCATGCGCTCGCCGTCACTGGAATCAATGGCGCTGAGCAACTGGGCTCCATGCTGGTCGAACGCAGCTTCAGCGCCATCAGTCATCAGGGATCAGTCCTTGTGGCCGGGCCTGGAGTTGTCGGAGGCCTCTGGTTTGTCGAGGACCTTGTTCAGGCCATAGTAGACGGTGACGAAAAACGAAACCGCGATAATCAGATAGGAGACATGAAACTCGAATTGCACATACATCCAGGCGACCAGAGAAGACAGCGCCGTGAGCAGGACTACCAGCCACAATTTCATTGCTTTTATTATCCTTTTGTTCCCCATACCTGCTCTGCATTAAACCACAGGTGGTGAAGAGTCGGCCAGTCATCGACTGCGTCTGCCGGTCCGGGTCTGCTGCGTTTTGGGGCAGACAGCACCAGTTTGAAACAGCGTACGACCCGGATAGGGAACTTACCTGGGCAGCAAAAATACCTCAAAAGTGGTATAAGTTTATAAGTCATTGAAAACAATAGAAAAACAAATTTTTTCAGCCTGGGTAGCTAACTGGCACGCCACCTGCATTACAGTAGGTGCACTCACCGGATTCAGGATAGAAGCCGGTTCTGATTACGGATAATCATTTGCTGGGCAATCTTTACCCGATGGCTGCATTGCAGCCATCGGGTTCTTTTTTTGCAGCGCCTCCTGTCGCCAGGCTCTCGGGCAGCCTGAATTCACTGCAATGAATTATTCGCTACCTGTCTGGTCTGTGAGCCACTTTCAGTCGTATGCTGTGCGCATAGAATCTATCAGGAGTGCGTCATGATTGTGGTCATCACCGGTGCCGGGCGTCGGCTGGGATATGAACTGGCCAGCCATTTTCTTTCAGCAGGCCACACGGTGGTTGGCTGCTATCGCACGCATTATACCGAGGTGGACGATCTGCGTCAGCGTGGCGCCGATCTGACGCAGGTTGAACTGACAGACCTGGAGGCAGTGGATAGCTGGATTCAGGGAGTTGTCACCCGTTATCCCCATATCAGCCTGTTGCTGCACAACGCCTCTGCCTTTCGGCCTGTCGGCGACGACCCGAAAGCGGAGTTGAAAGCCTTTGCAGAGTACTTTCAGGTGCACATGCAGGTACCCTTTTTGCTCAATGAACGGTGTGCCGATGCATTGCGAGCCTGTCCTGACAGCAAGGGCAACATCATCCATATCACGGATATCTTTACCGATCGACCGTCACCACGCTTTCGCACCTACTGTGCCACCAAGGCGGGACTGGGCAACATGAGTCACGCCTATGCCAGGTTGCTGGCCCCCGAGATACGGGTCAACACCATCCAACCGGGGCCTCTGGAGTTTCTGCCCGAGCACAGCGAGGAGGCCCGTGTTCAGGTATTGCAGGAAACGCCGTTGCAACGCATGGGTGGGTTTGGTCCGGTGGTGCAGACGGTAGACTATATTCTGGCCAATGATTATCTGACCGGGGCCAGTATTCCGGTCGATGGCGGGCGTTCGCTCTAAGTTGTGTCCACATCGCCTGACCAGCCTGCGGTCAGTCTTCCTCCCCGTAGCCGCGCACCGGTTGTGCCACCCACCAGCGGTCATCCCGTCCATGGCCGGTCAGTTCGCCGGGTTCACGATCGCCGCTGTAGCGATACAGCGGGCGGCTTTCATAGGCCCATTGCAGACGGCCGTCCGGGCGCGTGATCACGGAAAAACCTTCAGGCGGAAACTGCCGGTGGCGTGCTTCGGCGACATGCGGCGGGAACTGAACGGCGCATTCGCCGGTGCATGCCGAGGATTCGGGACGGTCACGGCTGTAGGTATACAACGTCATGGCGCTGTCATCGGTCCAGACCAGCCCCAGCGGGGTTTGTCTCGAGGCCAGCGGGAAGTCGTGGTCGCTGGTTTCCCAGGCCACTGCTCCCAGAGGCAACAGCAGGGTTGTCATCAGCACAAGGACGCGCGGGTAGATCATGGATACCGCCAATTGGGTAAAGCCTCTGTGTCTATTATCTGCACCGAGAGTCGATACTTGAAGTGTCTTTGCGCTTTTGTTGCCGGAAAGGCAGGGTGGCGGTCCGAACTGTCTGTTGGTTTCAGGTCCGCTGGTGGCGTTCATGTCCGCATTGCCACAAGGCCAGTGCAGCCACCGTCATCAACAGGACATTGACCAGAAACACCGAGCCATAGCCGCCAAACTCTGCCACTACGCCGCCCAGCCCGGCGCCCAGCAGGCTGCCCACCTTGATGGCATTGGTATACAGCGTCGACGCCATGCCAAGTCGATCAGGCATCAGCTTCTGGAATACACTGATGCCGACACCGGCGGCCAGCCCGATCAGCACGCCATTGAAGATCTGCAGCACGGCCAGCATGGTGACTCCGGAGAACAGGAAAATGCCCAGATAAAAGGCCGTACCCCCGGCAACCGCAATCCACAGCGGGCGCAGCAATGGCCAGCGATGCGCCATGGCCCCGCCGGCCACCATGATGGGAATCTCCAGGCCGGCGGCCAGTCCCATCAGCAGACCGGGCACGATGCCGCCAATGCCCAGCGTTTCGCGCACATACAGCGGCATATAGACGATGTACATGGTATTGGCGGCGAATACTGCCAGAATCATCAGGGCCAGCCACTTGATGCGGCGGTTGGTGGGCAGGCTGGCACCGCGGGTGGCCTGCACCTTGCCGTCCGGCAAACCGGGCAGCAACAGCAGGCAGAGGCCAAACATGATGGCGACCAGCCACATCAGGCGGGTAAAGCCGATCAATTCGAACAGCAGATAGGCCAGGGGTGGCCCGACAATCCAACTGGCGGAAAAACAGGCGCGCAGTACCGACTGAAAGAGGGCAGCCTCTTCCTCCGCCACTGCCTCGCGGGCCATGGCGAAAATCTGCGGCTGGGCGGCCGAAGACAGCCCGAACCAGATCATCCCGGCCACCAGCAGCCAGCCATATTGAGTGATGTAGCCCAAGGCCAGTGAGCCCACCATACCCACGGCAGTGGACACCCAAAGGATCAGTATGCGCCGCAGGCCCTGGTCCGAGGCTTTGGCCAGACTGTGGCTGACCAGCACCCCAGCCGCCGTATTGACCGCAAAAAAGACCCCGATCCACAGCGGCGAAATACCCAGGCCGATGGCCAGGTGTGTACTCAGAACCGGAAAGACACCGGCACCGGCCAGCCCCAGCAACAGGGCCAGTGTGAGCAGGCGCAGGCGCTGCGGCTCGAACCAGAAGGTGGTCCAGGAGCCGGCGCGGGCATCGGTCTCGGAGTAAGCGCTTTCATCCTGTTCCCAGGAAGACGACGACGAGTGCTGATCAGGTGAAGCCATAGGGTCTCTTGGTCAAAATTTGGGCGTTTGGACAGGGGCGCGATAGTCTACTGCCCGGACGCAGCAGAGACAAGGCTTCACTTGGGGGCCGGCAGTTCTTCTGTCCAGGGTGTTAACAGGTGCTGTGCCAGATCCACATTGTCCTCGAACAACGTCAGCAGCACATGCAGCTTGCCCGTCAGCGCTTCCAGGGTCATGGTTCCGGCGCCGACCAGCCCCCCTTCCCGCAAGGCAGAGGCGGCCTCGTAGCGGTGCATATCCACATTGGCGCGAAAGCACTGGCTGCGATTGATCAGCAGCGTGCCCTGATCGGTGGCATAGCCCAGCAGGTCGCGCAGTTCCTGGGTGTCAGGCGCATTGCCGCTGCCATAGGTCAGCAGAATCAATACTCTTGGCCGGGTCTCGATCAGAGCGCGCAGGCCGCGCAGCGGAGTGCCGGGCAGATAATGATAGAGCTCTACGGCCGCTTCACTGACCGGGATCATGCGTGGTTCCGATTCGGGTTCAGGCAGTTCATTGCCCAAATGCACGCCATGTGGCGCGGAAAAGGCTTTCAACCGGTCGGTGTTGGTCTTGGTGACATGAGCCCCGTGATACAGCTTGTGATCAAAGGCCAGGTAGACATCCTGCAGGTCCTCCCGGGCTGCCGACTGCAAGGCCAGCATGACGTTGTCGAGACCGTCCGTGGTTTGCTCCCAGACTGGAATCTGGCTGCCTGTCAGCACCACAGGCTTGCGCGTGCCGCGCAGCATGAACGCCAGCGCAGAACTGGTATAGGCCATGGTGTCGGTGCCATGCAGCACGACAAAGCCGTCATAATCCGCATAATGCTCAATGATATCTCTGGCGAGCTGATTCCAGTGCTGGCAGGACAACTGCGAGGAGTCCAGCAGTGGGTCATATTCCTGCCAGGTGACCTCGTGAGGAAACTCCATACGACGCAAATGCTCTCGTATGCGGCCTTCCAGATATCCGGGCTGGGGGCGCCAGCCTGTCCCGGATGGCACCATGCCGATGGTGCCGCCGGTGTAAATGATTAGCAGCTTCATGAAATCAACTGATGAATGGTGCGCAGCAGAGGTTGAATTTCCGTTGTGGTGTCCGTCCTTCTGGTGACCCGACTGAGGTTGTCGTTCAGCCAGGACAGTTGCGGAATGATCGTGCGCAGGTTTTCGCCCACCGGTTCATACTTGTAGTGGCCGTCCTGTATACTCACCTTGTGCAACTCGATCAATTCGTTGGTCAGCACGCGGCTGATGTTGAAAATGACATCTTTGTCCGCAATGTCGCTGGCTTCCCAGTACACATCGTCCAGAGCGCGAATAAACTGGTCCAGAGTCTCTGTGGCCATCAAAAGAGTGGTACTCGACATGATCAGGGTCCTGCGTTTATCGGGTTGTGGACGTGCCACGGCAAAAGCCGTCAAGCGTTCTGCTGTGATCAGAAAAGATAGCACAGCGCCGACCAATAGGGAGACTTTCCGGGCGTGAATTCTGTAACCGAACTTGTTCTGACCAATCCGCCGCTGTTTCTGGCCGCCCTGGCATTGTTCATTGTTTTGACACTGATACTGGCCACTCTGCTATGGCGCCAGGTCAGACGGCAGCAGGATCTTCAGGTGCAATTGGCTGAGCTGGATGAAGCTCGCCAGGAGCAGGCGCTGCAGCTTGCCCGCCAGGAAGAAACCGTCAATCAACAGGCGCGGCAACTGCAGCAGCAAAGCGAGACGCAGGACAGTTTGCGTCAGCAATGGCATCAGGAGCAGCAGGGTCGGCTTGACGCAGAACGCGCGCTGGAACTGGAGCGCCAGCGGCTGTCTTCAGAACGACAGCAGTGGGATGAGAAGAAGAAACTGCTCGAAGATACCGAAAAACGCCTGCAGTCCCAGTTCGAGAATCTGGCCAATCGCATTTTCGATCAGAAGCAGCAGCATTTCTCGCGCACCAGTCAGGAATCTTTGCAGAACCTGATCGCTCCCATGCGCGAGCAGCTGAAGGATTTCCGCCAGCGCGTGGAAACCGTCTATGAAAAGGACACGGAAGACCGGCGTAATCTGCGCTTTCAACTGGAACAGTTGAAGGGCATGAATGACAACCTGACCGAAGAGGCCAGACGCCTGTCCAATGCATTGAAGGGCGAGAAGAAGACCCAGGGCAACTGGGGCGAGATGCTGCTGGAGCGCATTCTGGAAGAAAGCGGGCTGCGCAAGGGGCATGAATACGATGTTCAGTTCAGCGCCAAAGGGGAGCACGGGCAACGATTGCAGCCGGATGCCATCATCCATCTGCCGGATGAGAAGGACATCATTGTCGATGCAAAGGTGTCATTGGTGGACTTCGAGCGTTACGTCAATGCGGAAGACGATGTGGAGCGCAGCGCGGCCCTGAAAGCGCATGTCGATGCCGTCAGAACCCAAATGAAAAACCTGTCGGCCAAGAATTACGAACAGATCGACAGTCTGCGCACGCTGGATTTCGTGCTGATGTTCGTCCCCGTCGAGGCGGCCTTTCTGGTGGCGGTGGAACAGGACACCATGCTGTTCCGGGATGCCTTCGAGCGCAACATTATTCTGGTCAGTCCGAGTACTTTACTCGCCGTTTTGAAAACCATTCACAATATCTGGCGTAATGAACAACAGAACCGCAACGCAGTCCAGATAGCGGACGAGGCGGGGAAACTCTATGACCAGTTTGTGTTGTTTACCGAATCGCTTAAAGACGTACAGAAACATCTGGGCAAATCGCAGGAAAGCCTGGACAAGTCGATCAAGCAATTGTCTGAAGGCCGCGGCAACGCGGTACGTCGGGTGGAAAAACTGCGCGAACTGGGTGCAAAGAACAAGAAGCAGCTTTCACTGGATGATTTGTCATGACCCAGCGCCACTACTATTTCGCCATTGGTTCCAACATTGCGCCTGAACAGCATGTCCCCCCGGTAATAGACGCCTTTGCCGGGGTGTTTGGAGAAGTGGTGCTGGGCCGGCTATTTCGCACGGAGCCGGTAGGCGTGGTGTTGGAGAAGGGCGCAGCGGTGAGCGAGCCGGTCAGTTCGCGCTTTCTCAACGCCTGTTTTGCCGTGACCGTAGATGAGATCGAGTTGACGCGGGACTGGTGCGTTACTCTGGGCAAGGTAATGGAAATTCAGCACGGCCGTCCACTGGACCAGCCAGACCGGCGGCACAGCAGCCGCACCGTGGATATAGATTACCTCTTCAGCAGCGCAGATGCCTATCAGGCGCAGGCCAGGGAACTGGAAGTCTACAGCAGCCTGGACCTGGATCGCCTGTTGAATCACTTCGAGGGGGAGGTTCCCTCGGGACTCACCAACGCCGATAACTTGCTGGAGGAGAACTCCGTCCATCTTGAAACCGGCCTGCAGCCGTTGCATTTCAAACAGCAGCAGAGCATCCGCTTTCTCTGGTAACTGACACCACGTTGGCTGGCCGCTCAGGCCAGCCAGTCAGTCCCGGCCAAAAAGACCGCCATTACCACGCGCCAGGTTCAGGAATTCGGCGCGGGTGGCTTGGGATTCGCGAAAGCTCCCCAGCATGACTGAGGTCATCATGCTGCTGTTCTGCTTCTGCACACCGCGCATCATCATGCACATGTGCTTGGCCTCCATGATAACCCCCACGCCCCGCGCTCCGGTCACCGACTCGATAGTCTGCGCCACCTGTCGGGTCAGGTTTTCCTGGATTTGCAGACGACGCGCAAACATATCCACGATGCGCGCAAACTTGGACAGGCCCAGAACCTTGCCGGCCGGCAAATAGGCAATATGTGCGCGGCCGATAAAGGGGAGCATGTGGTGCTCGCACATTGAATAGAATTCGATGTCCTGCACCACGACCATTTCATCCATGTCAGACTCGAAAATGGCCCCATTGATAATGGTGTCGAGATCCTTTGTATAGCCTTCGGTCAGAAACTGCATGGCTTTCGCCGCTCGATCGGGGGTGCCGACCAAGCCTTCGCGCTCCGGGTTTTCGCCCACGCCGCGCAGAATAGCCTCGTACTGCTCACTCAAGGGTATTGTCATCAATCGTCTCTCTTTCAGAGGGCCAAAGGATAGTGAGTCCGACCTGGCGGCTCGCGTTACCGGTGCTGGTCAGAGACCATCCAGGGCAGCCAGGACATCGTCATGATGTGTCTTGGTTTTTACTTTCGGCATCACGTGTCGGATCACTCCCTGTTCATCAATAATGTAGGTGACCCGGTGCACACCGTCGTATTCCTTGCCCATGAATTTTTTCAGGCCCCAGACACCGAAGGCGTTACACAGGGTGAGGTCTTCATCGCTCAGCAGGTCGAAATTCAGGTTTTCCTTCTCAATGAACTTGATCAGCCGCTTGGGCGCATCCGGGCTGACACCCAGTGCAACCGTGTTGCGATCGGCCAGCTCTTTCTTGCTGTCACGCAGTCCGCAGGCTTGGGTCGTGCATCCTGGTGTCATGGCCTTGGGATAGAAATACAGCACTACCTTCTTGCCTGAAAAGTCTTTCAGCGAAACCGTTTCACCCTGTTGATTCAGTGCTGAAAAATCAGGGGCCGGCGTGCCCGGCTCAAGCAGTTTTACACCCATCGATTGTCTCCTTGTTGAGTTGTCCTGAATCGGGCGGGATGGTAAAAGCTTCGCCCGGCGACGTCTATGCTGTGTATTGAATACGCATCAGACTGGTTTGCGGCTCACCGCGATTCAGGTTCAGCCTGCGCCTGTGATAAACTTCCCCGCTTGCTCGGATCTGCTCCAGGGAGGTGCCTGAATCACGATGTTTTTCGACCGCCACAATCAGTTCTTCCGGCCCTTGGTCAGCAAGTACAGGGCACAACTGGTCGAGTGCCTGACCGCACTCTATCAGCGGCTTTATGGTGCCGAAGCCGACTATGGTCAGGCGGTTACGCGACAGCAGGTGGTTGAAACCTTTCAGGAAGCCCTGGTGCGTGCCCCTGAGCTGCAGGACAGCGTGGATCAGGACCCGGGAGAACACGGCCGCTTTCGTGACAGTCGTGAGCAGGCCGGCTACCTGCTGAACCAGTTGCTGGACGCCGGCTGGCTGGATCGGCAGGTGGACGAAGCCACGCTTGAAGTCTCACTCAGTTTTACCCGTGCCGGACGCCGCTTTACCGAGGCCTTCGCCGATGAGCAGCGGCGGCAGGGCAGTGCGCATCGCTCGCGTCATCGCAATACACGCAATGTGCGCAATGCCCTGAGCAGTTTCTGCGACCATGGCGAGGTCTATGACCTGCTTGATGCCTGGGATTACTCCGAGCGCATTCTGACCGACTTTACCGATGTAATCGAAGAGCTGAACGAGCGCCGCCGCGCGCTGGTGCGAGAGATGGAAGGTGCCTTCAATGTCGACCGCGCCAGTGCCGAGTTTTTCGATTTCATGGAGCAGCGATTTCAGCCCGATATCGCCATCCGCCTGTCGGCAGACAGTGTGGAAAAATACCGCGAACAGATCAGTGATGTCATCGCCCGCATCCGCCGACAGCCGAAAGCCTTCAAGGCCGAGGCAGAGCAGCGGCTACGCGAGCTGCTGCCTGATGAGATAGAACCCGGGCAGTCGCTGCTCTGGAGTTTCCTCGATGGCATTGATCGCCGGGTGCTTAACGCCGCCGAGATCATGCTGCCGGCACTGCGCCGCTCGCTCCAGCACTTCACCAAGCGGGCGGATATCATCATCCGCCAGATGAACTATCTGTCATCACGACGCCATGCCGATGTAGCTGCCGTGGCACGTCGACTTGGCGCATTGCCTGAGGCAGAGCAAAGCCGCCGACTGGCGCTGGCCGCCGACGCCATGGCGGCGGTGCAGGTCGGGCTGCCCGACCCGGAACAGATTCGTTTGCACGAGCGGCGAGCGGTGGAAGTCACGGATTACAGCCTGGGTGAAGATGTCGAAGACGATATGGGCTCCCGGCGCAGCGTCTATATCGACCAGGTCGAGGCACAGGCGTTCTACATCAGTCAGCAGAAGCTGCAACAATATATCCTGCAGCGCCTGGCCGGCCATGATGAACTGTCGTCGGCCGAACTGCCGATTGACTCGGCGGAAGATTTCATGGCCGTGGCACACCTGATCAGTGCCGGCCAACTTGATGATTGGACAGTGGCCCCGACCGGGCGTGTGCTCAGTGATACCTATTTCAGTCAGCGTGATGAATTTGTATTGTCCCGCCGTCAGGCTGACCCGATGCGGGCAGGAGAGTAACCCCATGTTGCATGAGTTGGAGCAGCAGTTGGCTGCCAAAGATGTCACCCTGGCCGAGTTTTCCGACCTGTGCCTCAGGCTGCTGGATTACAGTGTGCTGAGCCGGGAAGACAGCCAGGTCGAGCAGCACCTGTATGACCGGTATGTGCGCTGCGAAGCCGAGGTCCGTGATTATCTGTCTGTGCTGCATATCCGTCTTTTGCATGACACGCAGTTTCAGTTTATCCGCGTCTATCCGCCCGGTGCCGAGGTGCCTGGCCAGGCCAGCGATACCGACCTGACCGTGGGCACCCCCCTGCGTCAGCGCCTCAACCAGCAGGAAGTGGCCGTGGTTCTGGTGCTGCGCACCCTGTATGACCAGGGTGTGCGCGAAGCCCGGGTGGATGAGCAGGGTGCTGTCAGCACCACGGTAGAAGACATCGGCATTTCCATGCGCAATCTGCTCGGGCGCAGTCTGCCCGAGAACCTGACTGAGCGTCGCGCCCTGTGGCGACGCCTGCGCCAGTGGCGCCTGATTCGCCACAATGACAGCGAAGATGCAGAGGCCAGCGCTGCCGATCGTCTGGTGCAGATCAGACCGGCCATTGTCAGTCTGGTCAGCGACACGGTTCTGCAGCAACTGGAGCAGCCCGAGCAGACAGCCAAGGCCGGTACAGAAGTAGCAGACGCCACTGATACCGACACCATCGAACCTCTGCCGCAGACCGAGTCCGTCACGGAGACCCCCTGATCCATGTTTCTGAAAAAATTCATCTTCATCAACTGGGGCAATATTCCGGCGCAGGAATTCGAATTCGGCCCGATCAACCTGTTCAGCGGGGGCAATGGGTCGGGCAAGACCACAGCGGCCGATGCCATCCAGACCATCATGACTGCGGCGCACGATACCCTGTTCCAGTTCAATCCGGGGCAGGAAGAGGCCACCCAGCGCGGGCGCGGCAAGCAGGTGCGTACCCTGGCCTCCTATGTGCTGGGGTGTGATGACGGTAGCTATGCGCGCCCCGAGCCATCAGTGGGCTATCTGGCGGCGGTGTTCCACCCCACCCAGGGAGAGGGCGGTGAACCCTTCACTGCGATTATTGCCCTGTCGGCCCGCATCGAAAAGAACGGCCAGCAGCAAACAGCGCGCTTGCACGATCAGCAATACTGGATTGTCCCCGGTCATGCGCTGAGTCTGAACGACTTTACCCAGCAGAAGGTGGGCGCCAAGGCCGGTCACGAAGAGATTTTGCCGCTGAAGGCGCTGGGCAAGCAGCTGCAGAAAAAGCTGGGCCACACGGTGGCCGAGAAATACGACACCAAGAAGCAGTACCTGCGCCGCCTCTATGCGGCCCTGAAAGGTCGGGACGATGCCGTCTCCGAGCGCGAAGCCATGAACGCCGCGCGCGCCTTTTCTCGCTTCATGGCCTATAAGCCGGTGCGCAGTATCCATGAGTTTGTCGCTGGCGAGATACTGGAGCCGCGTGATCTCGGTGAGGCCATCCGCAGTGTGTCCGACCTGATGAAAACCATTCATGCCATGGAAGGGGAGGCCAGTCGTCTGCATGGTGGCATCGAGCGGTTGCGCCAAGGCCAGGGGCTGGCCGATGGCTATGTCGAGCACTGGATTGAACGGCACATACTTGCCTACACACTGGCGCAGGCGCGCTATCAGCGCGACCAGCAGGCCTATGTCACGGCCAAGCAGGCACAGACCGACCTGCGGGACCAACTGGCCGAACGCACCCGCAGCCGCGAACTGGCAGAGAGCCAGCGCCAGCAGGTGCGCCAGGAGCAGGTGACGCTGGAAGCGCGCCGCATGGGTATCCATGAGCTGAAAGACAAGGCGGAACTGGAACAGCAACAGGCTTCGGCCAGCACCGCACTGCAGCAGCAGACCCAACAGTTGCTGGCCTTGGACAAGTCTCGCGTCAGCCTGGCGGACCATCTGGACCGGATCGCCAACGAGGCACCGGAAGCGACCGCGCTGCTGGCCGATGATCCGGAAGGCGCCAAGTCACTGCAGACGGCGCTGGCGGAACTGCCCGATGCGCGCAAGGCACTGGACAGCCTGGGCGATGAACTGGCCCGTCTGCTCAATCGCGACTGGGTGGATCTGGAGGCCATGGAAAACAGCCTGCAGCAGACCCTGGGGCTGGAAAACCGCATCAACCAGTGGGTCAGACACTGGCAGGAGCCAGGGCGCTACGTACCCGAACTGAGCCTGCGTGACTGGCTGGCCCGTTTGCTGGACCGGCGTCAGCAGAAAGCTCGGCAACTGGAGCGCCAACTGGCGCAGCAGGAGCAGGAGGTCAAGGCGCTGGCGCAGGCCCAGGTGTCCTATCCCGGTTTTGTACGCGAAGCACTGCACGCGATTGCCGAGGCCTTTCCGCACGCGGAACCGCAGGTGCTCTGCGAACATGTCACCGTCACCGAACCCGAATGGCAGAATGCCATTGAAGCCTATATGGGGCTGGCGCGTTTCGGCATCATCGTGGCCCCCGAGTATGAGGCAGATGCCGCCCGACTGGTGCGCAGCCTGCCGGGCCAGGGCGCCAGAGCCCGGGTGATACAGGGTGCTCGGGCGGCCGAGGATGCCGAACGGCAGACCCTGAAAGCCAGCTCGCTGGTCAGCGTGCTGGACTTCACCCATGCCACCGCGCGGGCCTATGTCAGCGCCAGTTTCGGCGCGGTCGAGCGTGTGGGCTCGGTGGATGAACTGCGTCGCACACGGCGCGGCATCTGTCTCGAAGGCGTGGGCAGTGGCGGCTACGCACTGTACCGCTGCGAGCTGCCGGAAGCGGATCTGGTCTTTGGTCAGGGCGCCCGCGAACGTGCCGCCCAGGCCCGCCAGGGCGATCTGCAGCAGCAGCGCGACAAGCTCGTGGCGCTGACGCAGGCCGTGCAGACCCTGCATGCCCTGTGGCAGGCGGTGGATGGCCTGAGCGGACTGATCGTTACCGAACCCTACCGGGCGCTGCTGCAGGCCCAGCGTGACCTGCAGAGTGCCGAACGGGCCCTGGCCGGGCTCGACATCGAGCAGTACCGGTCGCTCGACGAAGAACACGAGAGACTGCGCGTCAGAGCCGATGAACTGGACAACCAGATCCGGCAGCTCGACGCCGAGCTGGGGCGCATCGAAGAACAGCTCGCCCAGTGTGATCAACTGTGCAATCGTCTCAGCGAGGCTCAGGAAGTCACCCAGGCGGCTGTTGAAGACCATGAGAACCACCTGGAAGACCTGACTCATATCTGGCCGGAATTCGACCTGCAGGAGCAGTTGCAGGCGGCTGATGAAGAGGCCCGCACCGCCGACCCCATGGCGCTGGAGCAGCGTCATGCCAATGGCCTTAATGAACTGAACCGGCTGGCTCATGATCTGGAGCAGACGGTTGTCGAGCACAATCAGCACAGCCAGCCAGGTGATGCCATGGTGTTTGCGGCCGATTTCGGCGATGCCCACAGCCTGGACTTCTTCAGCCAGATTGCCGGGCTGAGCCATGAAATTCAGCGCATTCACAACCGCCTGAAAAACAATGTGCTGGTGGAGAAGATGGGTCAGTTGGGTCGTCTGCGCGACAGCTTCAACGATACCTTTGTCACCAACCTGTGCCATGCCATCTACCACGCCATCAATGACGGCAAGCGGGTTCTGGAAGACCTGAACCGGGAACTGGAGCACCACCGCTTCGGTGCTGATCGTGAGCGCTACTGGTTCGACTGGGCCTGGGTGCCGGAATTCCAGGAGTACTGGCAGTTCTTCGAAGAGGTGACGCAGGCACCTGGGCTGGGTGAGAAGCAGACCCTGTTCACGCTGCAGCTCAGCGCGCGTTCGGAAAAGGTGCGCGACCGCATTCTGTCCATGCTGCTGGATGACGACGAGCACAAGGCGATGCGCGAGCTGGAGCGTATTTCCGACTACCGGAACTACCGCAGCTACGACATCTACAAGCAGCCGGAAGGCAAGGAGCCGATCGCGCTCAGCCAGTATGGCACCGGTTCCGGCGGGCAGTTGGAGACACCGGCCTATATCATCCGCTCGGCAGCCATTACCAGCGCCTTCCACTTCAACGAGGGCGACACCCACCTGCGCATGGTGCTGGTGGACGAAGCCTTCTCCAAGATGGACGAGGCGCGTTCACGCGAGGTGATTCAGTACCTGACCGAGAGTCTCGGGTTGCAGTTGCTGTTCATCATGCCGACCAGCAAGTCAGGCCCCTTCATGGACCTGATTTCCAATCAGTTCGTGTTCTCCAAGATACCGCTGCTCAGCGGGCAGCGTATCGGCGAGCTGAACTCGCGCGTGCTGGTGGACCGCCAGGCGTGCAACCAGGACCAGGTGAAGGAACTGTGGGCCAACCACCGCCGCATCATCCGCCATCAGGCCGAGCTCGACTTTATGGATGCGTTTGCCTGACTTGAAACTACCGCGCACGTTTGTATACGTTGCGCAGGAGACTTGCCGCCTGGCGGCAGCACCATAATTGCCTCCGTAGGAGGCCAGCCCCCTGGCCGATTATTCAAGGGGCCTGCGGCCCCATCGCGCACGGGGTGCGCTCCTACTAGGTCTGAAAGAAAATTACGGTTAGACTAGTCGCAGTTATCGCGCCATTTGATAGAGTCAAAAGGGAGTCACCATGACCACACTCACCTGTTTCAAGGCCTACGACATCCGCGGCCAATTGGGCACGGAGCTCAATGAAGAGATCGTCTACCGCATCGGCCGCGCCTATGCCCAGTTTCTGCAGCCGAAGAAGGTCTGCGTCGGTGGTGACGTGCGCGAAACCTCCGAGGCGCTCAAACAGGCACTGGCGCGCGGCCTGATGGATTCCGGCGTGGACGTGGTCGACCTGGGCCTGATCGGTACCGAAGAAGTCTATTTCGCCACCAAGTTTCATGGCCTGGATGGCGGCATCATGGTCACCGCCAGCCACAACCCCATCGACTACAACGGCATGAAGATGGTGCGTGAAGAAAGCCGCCCCATCTCCAATGACACCGGCCTGCAGGACATTCGCAAGCTGGCCGAAGCCAATGAATTTCCGTCACCGGCGCGGCGCGGCGTCATGACCCAGATGGACAACTCACAGGCCTATGTCGATCACCTGCTGAGCTATCTGGACACCGAAGACCTGCAACCCTTCAAGCTGGTGATGAACGCCGGTAATGGCGCTGCCTGCGACACCATCAACCGCATCGAAGCGGCCATGCAGGAGCGGGGTATTCCGATCGAGTTGGTGAAAATCCACAATACCCCGGACGGTGCCTTCCCCAATGGTATCCCCAACCCGATTCTGGCCGAGCAGCAGCCGGTCACCGGCAATGCCGTGCGCGAGCACAAGGCCGACATGGGTATTGCCTGGGATGGCGACTTCGACCGCTGTTTCCTGTGGGACCACGACGGCCGCTTTATCGAAGGCTATTATGTGGTCGGCCTGCTGGCGGAAGCGTTTCTGGTCAAGAACCCGGGCTCCAACATCATCCATGACCCGCGTCTGATCTGGAATACACAAGACGTCTGCGCCAAGCATGACGGCAAGGCCATCCAGTCGCGCACCGGCCATGCCTATATCAAGGAAGTGATGGCGCAGGAAGACGCCGTCTATGGCGGCGAAATGAGCGCTCACCACTATTTCCGCGATTTCGCCTACTGCGACAGCGGCATGATCCCCTGGCTGCTGGTGGTCGACCTGTTGAGCAAGAAGAAGCAGAGCCTGTCCGAGCTGGTCAGCGAGCGCATGGAGCAGTTCCCGTCTCCGGGCGAGATCAACAGCAAGGTGGATGACGCGGATGTGGCCATTCAGCGTGTTCATGATGCCTTCAAGGCTGAAGCGATCGGTGTGGATGAGCTCGACGGCGTGTCGCTGGAATTTCCCGAGTGGCGCTTCAACCTGCGCAAATCCAATACCGAGCCGGTGGTGCGGCTGAACCTGGAAACACGCGGCGACAAGGCGCTGATGAAGGAAAAGACCGACGCCATCATCAAGATTCTGCGCGCCTGACGGCGCCTGCGTTCCCATGCGTGGCCAAGGGCCACAGCCTACAAATGTGCCTCCGCTGTAGGCTGTGAGCCTTGCTCACGCATTTTGGCCCAAGCCCCATGCGTGGCCAAGGGCCACAGCCTACAAATGTGCCTCCGTTGTAGGCCAACGACGTAAGTCGTGCCCCGGCGGCGCAGCCGCCTTCACCAAGGGACCTGCGCATCCCTGCACGTCAGCGGCACCTTGATTCAATTCAGAAGTTTCTTCCTCGATACTGCCTTTTGTAAGTGATCTGTAAGCCAGACCTGCTAGGGTGGGTTACTGACCCTTCCAGAAACCTTCTGCGCAAGGGGACATTCAAGCAGCAACAAAAATGAGGGAAGGTAATCCCATGAATATCAGCAAACTGGCTCTTATACTCGCCGGGGCTGCAGTCGTCGCAGGCTGCAACAGTTCCGGTTCTTCTTCGGACGACGCGGATGAAATCGGCGGTATTCTGATCGCGCCTGAACAATCGGCTGACGCCGACGCAAACCTCCTTGAGCGAGCCCGGCTCATGGGTCGTTCGGATGACTCGTGTGACGGCAGCGTGCCCTCTGGCTACGAACGTATTGCCAACACAGATATCAGCTTTCTGGATGATGGAGGGTCGCAGGTTGGTGAAGACATAGCCTCTGATGACTGTGGCATATTCCGCACTGAAAACAGGCCGGATGCATCCCGTCTGGTTGCCGAGCCCGAAGGCCGTCGTCCGATCAGCACTGATGTCAATATGTTCCGTCGCTCAAGTGGAGACAGCGATGACGACATGGCCATCGTCAGCACCATATCGGAAGATGCGGAGTACGAAATACGTTCTCTTTTCCGGCAGAGTGATGGCCGTCTTGGCTTCACTGTATCGGATACCGAAACCGGGCGTCCGGTGATCGGCTTGCCGAGAGATGCGTTTACGCTGACTCATGAGTCGACTGATGTCCGGCTGGCTAATGTGACTTCGGCCCGACAGAGCCGCGAGGATGCATCGATCATGCTGGTGCTGGATGCCAGCGGTTCAATGAAGCCACCAATATCCGGCATTGTTTTCGAAGATGATGACGGCAACGACTACACTCGTTATCACGTCGCGCATGAGGCGTCGCATCTCTTCCTGAATGAAAAGAGCTCAGGTGATGAAGCGGCTGTCATGATATTCGACAATGAGGTTGACATTGTTAATGATAGCCTCCTTGAGGGAATGGATCTCAGGGACAGCGATGACGAGGAGACAGAATACACTTTCTCTGAGTCAGGGTTCACCAGTCAGGAAGAGGCACTGAGATTCGCTGTTGATCTTTATCTTCCCTACAGCAGCCTCTATCACAGTCCGTTTACCAACGGCACTGACTACCAACCCGAGCCACATCCGGCAACACCTGATATTTCCATTGCGAGCTCATACAACTGGGACGGTGCTACCGCCCTGTTCGGCGCTGTGGATCAGGCGGTGGATGCGGTTGCTGCTCGTTCCAACAGCCGCAAGGCTGTAGTGACAATGGGTGATGGGGAGAATAATCGGGCACCGCATAGTTCCCAGATCCCCATTGACAATGCCAGCAGCAAAGGGATCCCGGTTTACTCGATAGCTCTGGGTGTGACAGAGGGGTCGGGTGGTTACAATGACCTGAAAGCTCTGGCCGAAGAGACCGGTGGTGATTTCGTCCATGTCGAAGATGACGGTGCCGAGACTGAGCTCCTGAATGCCTTCGAAAGCATCCAGATCGGGCTGGTCTACCAGTACCTGGCAACTCTGGCCGACAATGACGATATCCAGGCCGGGGATCAGGTTGTACTGAAGCTTGAGTACAACGACCTCGAAGCCGAGCGTGCTTTCACTGTACCTACAATCGATAGCAACGGTGATGACGATGATGATGACGACTGATTCTTTCGGTCGATAGCAGCATCGTTATGAATGGGGCGCCTTCGGGCGCCCTTTTTTGTCTCTGGGTGCAGCCCTGAGTCCGACGTTTCGGCGTAAGCCATGCTCGGCGGCGCAGCCGCCTCTCACATCAAGGCACAGATCTCGTCGGCTATCTCGGCCATGATGGCAACCCCATCCGGATACTCGCTGATGATCTGCGCCATGCGCTGTGCTCCCTGCTGCCAAGGAGCGTCTTCCAGCATTTCCTGCAGCACCGTGAACCACTGTTCGCTGGTCCAGGCAGGATTGATCAGCCGACCACAGCGCTGTTGCACCAGACGCTGGGCCAGCATCATCTGCTGGTCGAATGGTGGCAACAGCAACAGCGGTTTGCCGGCGCGCAACACCTGGGCGACAAAGGCGTTGCTGGCATAGTTCAGGCCGATATCACAGGTCTCGGCGCCCCTCTCCAAATCAAGTGGCTGGTCCACAATCCGGACCCGCTCCGATGTCCAGCTTTTGCACTGAGCTGCCGTGCTGCCTCCGACATAGACCAGTGCCCGCACCGGCAAAGCGGACAGGCTTTGCAGCACGGTATACACGGCCGGATAGTCGGCGCGCAGATAGCCCAGAATTTTAGGACCGTCGCCCGCTGGCCAGTCGGGCCAGTAGCCTGTCCCGGGACTGAGAGGAAACCCGGTATAGTGTTCACCCTGCGGTCGTTCAGGATATTCATCCAGCTCGGGCATTGTGGTCAGAAAACGCCGTGGCCCTTCCAGCAGCGCCGAGACACTGTCCAGCGCCGGCTTCTGATGATCTGCCAGCAGGTGATTGACACTGCTCAATACCGCCCGTTCAACCTCGCGTAAACGCACCCGCGGCGGCGAGGGGCGCCACCACTTGAACGGTGGCATGGGTCGGGACAGCGGAGGCACATGAAACCCAACCCCGATCGGGCAGGCGGGCAGTCCGGCCAGGCGAGCAGCCAGCATGGCCGTCGGGGCGTGGTCGGCAATCAGGCAATCCGGTTTGATCTCGCCGATTTGGTCCAGCCAGGGTTGTACCGCAGCCGGCAAGGCAGTGTGATCGTCGTAGCCCAGGCCGCGCAGCAGATCTGCATAGTTGTACTGTGGTGCTTTGGGCGGGTCACGGTCAGGACGGGCCGGTGTTTTCGGGGCCGGCTTTACCGTCCACTGGCAGGCCATGGCGTTTGCTACCTTTGGTTCCCGAGCGCTGATCATCACTCGACAACCGCGCGCCATCAGTGCCTCTGCCAGAGACTCCAGGCGACGCACATGGCCCAGATTCAGACCCAGTTCCCAGACCAGCAGGACCGTGGGCATGGTCAGTTGGCCGGGCCATCTTCGGTGGTAATCAACTGGTTGCCCAGCAGCGTATCGATGACATCGCCATCTTCAAGCTGATCCAGCGTGAAGTAGAACAGAAAGCCATCCGCCGTTTCACCGATGAACTGGCCATTGAGCAGCCCTTCGAGATCCTCGGTGTTGGTGCCGTCCGTCCAGGTGCCTTCAAGGGGCAGTTCGAACAGGAACAACGAGTCCACGCTCGTCTGCGCCGTGTCGACATTGTAGGAAATCAGGGCCGTGACAATGTCCATTTCCACACCCGCTTCTATCGCTGCGAAGTCTACGGTCAGAACCATGGTCCATTCAATCAGGTCCAGTTCACCGTTCTGCGTGCTAATGATGAAATCCGGCCCCTGAAACTGGTCATAGGTCACGGTGCCATCCAGCGCCTGTAGTTGTTCGGGCGAGGTCAGGTCTTCACTATAAAAGAAAACAAAGTCGGGTTGGTTGGGGCTGCCGCTAAAGTTGATAGAGCCACCCTCACTGACGACATCGAAAAGGCCCTTGTTGGAAGATGTCCAGCGACCCCAGTCGACCGTTGAAGTGCCATCGAGTGAGGTCCAACTGCCTACACCTACCAGGTCGGCATCGGTATCCACGATGACGCTGTTATCGTCGTCGAAGAAGGCTTCGGTGACACTGCTGTCTGAAAGCGTGAAATTGCCTTCGCTGACCTCACTCTCCCGAATCAGGCCGGAGACTGTCTGAGTATTGCCATAGGCGGTGTAGGCAAACAGCCCTGACATGACTCGCGTTACCTCAGAGGGGTCTGGCTCATCCGGCTCAGGATCATCGCCATTGCCCGGCTCTGGCGTATCGCCGTTGTCATCTTCACCAATCAGTCCTGAAGTATCGAGGCCCGGCGTGATCAGCAGGTCGCGCTCGAGAGTGAGCTCCGATGGGTCATCCTCCAGTTCATCCGGCGCTTCGGAAAAGTCTTCCTGCCCTACGAGGTCGTCGTCCTCTCCATCGCCATTTTCGCCCCCTTCACTGCCGTTCAGAACACCTGGTGGAGGCCGAGGGATTGGCAGTGCAGGCGTATTCTGATCTGCCACGCCGAAAAACTGACCGGACTCGAAGTCCGCAGTGCCCGTCAGGTTGGTAACCGTAATGGCACCGTCGTTGACGCGGCCATACAGGCCTTCACTACCACCTGCCTCGATGCAGGCGGCCGCACAATATTGCAGTGCATAGTCGGTGCCGCGGATACCGATGCTGGCCGGTGCCGTATCCATCTGATAGCGATCACCGGCTTCCTGACCGATGCGGCCGCTGATGGTGCGCAGCGCACCGCGGGAGAACTCCAGCACCGCACTGCCTGGGGTCTCCTCGGTCGCTTCGGCATAGGCCTCGATATAGAGTTCGGAGTCGGGGCGCAGATCGAGCAGACCGTCGTCCACAAAGCGGATCTGCGCGCGTCCGTTGGCACCGGTGACCAAGGTGTCACCCACCAGAACGTCACTGCGCCGTTGCAGGCGACGCTCGGTTGCATCGGGGCGGATGGCAATGACTTCGCCAACGACAGAGACCACACGGCCCACCAGTTCTTCAGCCACAGTGGAGGCCGGCAGGGCGGCCAGCAGCCAGGTCACCAGCAACCAATGGCGCAGTTGTCGTCGATAGCCGGCGGCCGCAGTAGCAGCGCTGGCGGGAGTCGGAGCAGGATAGGGTATCATCAGGGTCGATCCTCCACTCAGAGCCGGTACTGGGCCTGAAGCTCAGCCACTGCGCGGTCGTAGGTATACAGGTCAAGGTTGCTGCGGTTGGTTCGATACTCCGCGCGCGGCGTCACCTGAACGCGTGGCATGGGCTGCCAGTCGGCTGCCAGGCTGAATTGCAGAAAGTCATCCACCCGTCGGTCGTTGTCGAACAGCGGATTGCGCCCACTGTATCGACTGTGGCGATACTGCACAGCGCTGGAAAGCCGCCAGGAAGGGTTGAGCTGCAGCCGACCCTGCACATTCAAACCGGTCTGCCAGCGATCCGTATTGGCCTCGGCGGCGGTGGTGGATCGACGCGCATCGACAACACCGGCAAACACCGAGGCATTGACCAGAGGAGACAGCGGGGCTCGCCAGGCATGAACCAGACCGACTGACCCGGATGCCAGATTGGCATCACTGTCGGGGCTGTCATCATGGCTCAGGTTGGCCAGTTCCAGGCCATAGGTAGCGAGCATGAACGGCGACAGTGACTGGTTCAGGCTGGCTGAGATACCCAGCAGATCCTGAAACGCATCGCCATCCAGATAGAAGCGCTGCGCCCGCAGCGCCACCTGTGGCACGATGCCGTCTCCCTGCCAGCGCCCACCCACGCGAGTGCCCAGACGCAGGGTATCGAAATCCGATTCATCCGGCTGCCGCCGCGCTGCCGCCTCGATCTGGCCAAACACCGTCCAGCGCTCGCCGACCGGATGGTCCACACGGCCATCACCGCGCAGGGTCAGAAACAGGTCGTCTTTTGCCTGGCTGTCGGCATCCAGTTGCAGATCGGCATCGAGTCCACCCAGTGTCACGCTGATCTGGTCACTGGAGGTGGCACTGTTCACATTGGTGTCATACCCGAGGCCGATACCCACTGACCCGCTGAATCGCGTTTCGCGACGAGCCGAGCGCTGCTCGATGCGTTGCAGATAGCGGTCTATGATCACGGATACAGTGGGGGGCGGGTCCTGCGCCTGCACCATTTCAAAATGGTAGGCAGCGCGGTCGAGGTCTCCGGCGAGAAAGTGGCCCCTGGCCAGTTCCAGGCGGGCACGGGCGAAACCCGGCCTCTGCATGACCACCCGTTCCAGCGCGAAAACCCCCTCGCTGAAATGGCCGGTTTCGATGGCGGCCATGCCATAGTACAGATCGAACTCTATCTCGCCTTCCCGATCAAACCGATGGTCCAGCGCCAACGCCCAGGCCTCGTCAAAGCGCTGCTGGTTGACCAACTGAGCGAGATCGCCGGTCACCGCGAATGCAGAGGAACCGAGCAGGCCTCCACAAAGAAACAGACAGAGCATCTGCTTTCGAATTGTCATCTTTGCTGCCTCGGCAGGGCGGGGCGACGGCCCCGAACAATCACCAGATATAGGCGGCGGTCAACTGCACTACGGGGCCGCTGTTATCATAAAGATCCAGGTTGCTGCGGGTAATTCGATAGCCCACGCTGGCCTGGGTGTACAGCCAGGGTTCCGGCAGCCAGATCGCATTGGGCAATACCGTGAAGCTGATATCGCGCCGCCGGTCTTCGTCACCAATTACCTGGTTGAACGGGTTGTCTTCCAGCCACTGGGTAATGGACAGGGACGGCGTTACGCCCAGCGTCCATTGCGGGTCCAGTACATACTGAAAGCGGTATTCCAAAGTGGTGTTGAACAGGTCACTGCGTTCTGCAGTAGTGTTCTCCGCATTTGATCCGGAGCGCAGGTTGTAATAGTGCTGCGCGGTGATCGTGCCCCGGTGACGCATCTGCCCGCCGTTGAACTGGGCACCGGCCGTAACCCGATTGATCCACTGTTCGTTGATCGGGCCATCCAGCGAGAAAATGGGCTCATAACGCAGAAAGCCCTGCACCGACTCGGCCAGCTCACGGTTGCCCTCGATACGGCCACGCAGTGACTGGCTCAGCAGGCGCACTTCCACCCCGGTGCTGAAGCCCCAGGTGGTGCGAGTGTAGTTGCGGAAGGCGCGCAGACCCAGATCAGGGTCGGCGAAATCCAGATCGCCGTTGGCTTCCAGACCACCGGACACCCGAATGCCCACACCATTGGTCACAAAGTTGCTGCGCCGGAATTCGCGTCGTACATCCACCTGACCGATAAGCCGGTAATCGCTGGCGTCATCAATACTGAAGCTGCCACCACCGAAGTCGACATCATTGCCATAGCTGCGACTCTGGTAGAGGCCCGTCAGGCTGGCGGTGCCGCGCCAGGCACCGGCCTCGTCACGCTCCCGCTGTTCGATGGCAGTCAGGTAGCGATTGATATTGGCCTGGACACTGGGGGGCGGACTGGAGGCCTGGACGCGCTGAAACTGGCTGCGGGCATCGTCCCAGCGGCGCAGTTCATAATAGGCCCGACCCAGTTCCAGCCGCGCGCGGCTGTTGGCGGGTTGCATGATGACCACACGCTCCAGCGGATAAACTGCGGCGGCAGGGTCATTATTGGCCAGGTTGACCAGGCCATATTGAAGGTCAAATGCCGGATCGCCTTCGTATTCGGCGCGCAGGTCTTCAGCGACCAGTGTCGCCTCACGCCAGCGGTTCTCTCGGGTGAGCTGCTGCAGACCTTCGAGGTTGCGCAGTTCCGGATCAACGCCGCTGATGGAGGTGGGCGCAGTGCTCAGGGTCGACTGACCCATTACAGGCGCCGCCCAAAGCAGCGCCAGAAAAACAAGGCCGAAAAGGGCGCACCGGCCCAGCGCGTGCGCTGGCCGGTGGCCAAACTCGGTGGGTGGTGCATTTGTGATGAGTAATTTCATGCAACGGCTTCTTTTTTATGTTCATAACAGGCCCCTCCATGGGCGCGTCTCTTCCCTTGGGTACTGCAAGTTATCAGTTACAGCTGGCCTGGCCGTTGTTCATCTGGGCCCAGGAGCTCTGGCCCTGACATACCTGTGATTGGTCGGACCGGCCGGTGATGGTTACTTGTTCACTCTCTGGGTCCGGGGAGTCGATCAAATTCGGGAAGGTATACACCAGCTCATTGTTACCACTGCGGATTTTCATTTCTCCCGCATGGGGGTAGCCAGGATCCTGAAAAGCGGCAAAGTCCTGAGTTGTTTCGATGGTCAGGCTGCCAGTCAGCTCGGAACTGTCGAAAGTGAAATCGACGGAACCCTCAGTCAATGGATTGCTGGCATTCGACTCATCAAGAGAAACCGAGAAACCGAAATTGTAGAAACCGAACCAGTCACCTTCTACATTTACGAAGAAATAGGGGCCTGAAACAGAGCTGCTGGTTGTTTTGGCAGCACAGTCCTCATCGGCAGAGAAGGTAACATCAGCTGCTATAAATACCGATTCAACTCGGTTGCCGCTGCCATCGTAAAATCTATACCAGAGGTCATCGGCTTTGAATGTGGCGCTGATACTTTCGTCCGTGCATGTGTCCGAAATGGCGTTATCAAGGTTGCCGCTGGATGCAGCTACACTCAGACCGCCAGTGATCCGAATTTCGCCCTCGCTCCCCAAATCTGTCCTACAGTTGCTGAAGTCCAGGCTGACCAATGTGTCTGTTTGGCTGTAGCTAGCGCTGCCAGTCTCACATAGCTGTTCGAACATGTCCCCAAAATTGGGCTCTTCTCCATTGCGTGCATACAGATTGCGTTGACGTTGCTCATTGACCAGTTCGATCTGCGTCATCAGCTCGGTGAAAAGGACGCCTGCGTTGTTCGAGGGCTGACTGCTCCGAGCTTCGAGTGTTGTAGCAACTATTGGTAAGTCGCCGACACTTGATCCTCCGGGCAGATCACCGCCAAGACTCCCGGCAAAAAGTTGGCTCAGCTCGGCGGCATCAGTACTGGGATTAAGTTCCATTCCACTGCGTGCCGATGTTCTTTTTTCAGGGGAGTTTGAACCGCCGGAGCCGGAGTCACTGTTACAGCCGACAATGGCTACTAAAACGGCCCCAGAAAGAGACATTAGCGCCAATTTGTTCATTGTATCTTCCTCTTGATATGCACAGGGTCCTTCGACCCGATTTCCATAGGGTGCTATCGTAAGGCCTGATCGATAGCGTTATAAAACGTGTTGTCCAGTCTGGTGCCGTGAGGCGAGACTGAGTTATGGGCCCTCTGGGGCAATAATAATGCCGCTCGCAGAATGTCCGTCGGGATCATCTGCACTAGCTGAGAATGTCCCGAGAAAGTAGTAGCCATTGTCAAACCGAAATACGCCACTTACATCTCCTGTCAGGTCATATTCTTCGGGTCCTAATTCCCAGGTCCCGGCAAAATCGTCGATATTCAGCGTGCCGGCATCAATAAGTTGGCCGCCGCCAGAAGTCATGCTCCAGCTCAAATCGCCAGTATTGATTTCCAGAGTTCCAAATTGCACTTCTCCTGTGCTGCTGATGCCCATCTCCAGAAGGCTATTGCTCAGTAACTGTGTCCCATCCATCATGGTGCCCATGAATTCGCCAGACTGAGAGCTGAAAAATATCTCCTCAGTAAAGCCGTCAATCGAAGTATCCGCCGGCACCTGCATGACCCAGAGCTGATCAAGCTCTTCATAGTCATCCCTGACAGCGACTTCCAGCCCGCTGTCCCAGTAACCCCAGAACCAACCCTGTGTATTGCCTTCAGAGTCGCAAAAGATTTCTGGATCTTGTAAGCCTTCGCCACAGAAAACTATTTCCAACTCTGGGTCGTCCGAGAATCGAATGACCTGAAACGCCTCTTCATAGCCGTCAGACAGGTCCGGATAGTCGGGGTAGAGCAGGGCATAGATGCCGTCTTCCGGAGTGTTGGCGAATAGACCGAACTGGGAACCGAAAGAGCCAGAAGCTGCCGTCAGAAACACCTGTGACTCGACGGCAGCCTCTACAATAGCCTCCGGCAGCCGGGCATCGGTCAGCCCGTTCTCATCGACATCGCTTTCCGAGACGCTGTCATCGCGCAGATCGGCCAGGCTGACATCACCTGTGATAGTCTCGTCGTCCGGGGTGGTCGAAGGCGCCGGTGCGGACGAGGCGGTGTCACCTTCGTTGTCTGCCGTGCCTTCATCAGACTCTTCATCGTCGTCTTCTTCGCGCACCAGTTGTTCATCCAGCAGGGCCTGACGAAGCTGTGGTGGTGGCGTCAGCAGTCCCTGCGGGGGCAAGTTGTCCTGCGCCTGGCCGTGGCGAAAGGCTTCATCGGTGCCGAGCGGAATAGAGCCGCCATCCGAACCCAGATTTATCGCACCGGAATTGATGGAGGTGTAGGTGGTGTTCGAGCCTTCTTCATAGAGAGCGGCATAGCCGGTGCCGCGAATACCGATGGAGGCATTGCTGGTGCGCAGCTGGTAGGCGTCTTCATCACTGTCCCCAAAGCGCCCGGTCAGTGTGCTCAGGGTGCCGCCAACCAGTTCCATCAGTACGCGGGATTCTTCGTCATCCAGATCGTCCTGATAGATTTCGAGCACTATGTCGGTGTTGCTGCGCAGGTCGAGCAGAGCGTCATCTACCATGCGCACCTGCAGGCGGCTGTCCGGGCCGGTGCTCAGCTGGTCGCCAAGCATGACCTCGCTGCGGCGCGCCAGCTCGCGCTCGGTGCCGTCTTCGCCGACAGCGATCACATCACCACGGCTCATGATAACGGTGCCAATGCTGGTAGCCTGTGCGAGGGGAATCAGGAACACAACCAGCATTGGCAGAAGGGTTTTGCACAGCATGCCGGAGCGACAGCCGCTCGGCTGGGGGACAGGAGAGCTCCCTGATCGATGGGTGAGCGGCAAGACGACATCCTCCAGAAAACACAATTCTTACTGTTTTTATTGCGGCTCTGCCTTGCGGCTTGGGGTGCAATACCTGTATCTAAGCACAGAGCGCTTACAATTGACTTACATTTTAAGGTGAATTTGTAATTTTTTGCATCGTTTTCATTGCTCAGGGCATCAGCGCTAGTGCTGATGCCCTGATGCGTTTCAGTCGGTACACTCCGCGGCACGGAAGTTGGCCGGATCAATGTTGACTTTGGGACCGTATTCCTCTTCCCAACCGTTGCCATAGTCCATGATCAGGCGGTTGTTCTCGAAGCGAGCCTCGAACTCGGCGAAAGACATATCGCTGTAGAAGGTGTTGCCACCCCGATGTTCTATCTCGTCCCATTCCCAAATGTCGTAGCAGTTTGGCCCCTGATGATAGCTGTCGCCCTGGTAGTCATGTTCCCAGACGGTGCCATCGGCGGCGATTTCAATATAGATCTCGTCGATAATGCCGCCACCTTCATCATAGAAGTCTTCATAGACGCCGACGATATCGCTCAGGCTGGTGATGTTGCCACTTACATTGATTGTGGCACCACCACTGACGCCTCCACCTCCACCGCCGCCACTTGAATTGCCATTGCTGCTGTCATCACAAGCCGTCAGCAGACACAGTGCGGCCCCGAGCAAACCAATTGGTAAACCCTGTTTCATGTTCATCGTTTTGTTCTCTGTTCCATTAGGTAGGTGCCGGTTCGCATGATCGACGACGCCGGTACGTCGGGCGGGGATCAGTCATTTGGCTATTCGATTACAGCACCGGCGACTTACAGATGACTTACAGTTTTGACGTATTTCGGATTTTTTTTGCGGTGATCGCAGTATTTTGTGAAAACTGTCCGCTTTACGGGCAATTCAGGTGCTAGACTTTCGGCAATCAGCAGCGGGAAGAGGCGCATCATCATGCAGGTTGTCGATCACCTGAGTCGTGAAAAGCAGTTGGAGATATTGGCCAAGGCGGACTTTTTCTCCCGGTTTTCCGATGACGAGAAGAAGATTCTGCTGATGCATGGCCCTGAGCTGCTGGCGTTCAAGGAGGGTGAATGGATCATCATGGAGGGTGACGACAAGGACTCTTCTCTGTATGTGGTGCTCAACGGGCTGCTGAGTGTCTGGAGCGAAGGTGAAAAGGTGGCCGATATTGGCCGAGGCCATTGCTTTGGTGAGGTGTCCTTCTTGCGTCCTATACCCCGTACCGGCTCGGTACGCTGTGAATCCAGGGCGGCAATATTCCGTCTGAAGCGCGAGCATATGAACCGATTGCCGGTCACCGCGCGGGAAAAAATAAAAGACAACCTGATTGCCATACTGCTGAACCGGGTTACACAGGGCGTTCAAACCGGGGAACCCGCCAGTGCACCCGATGGGAAGGACCTGTGGGAAACCAAATCCTAGAATTCGACACTGCTCTGAGCCACTAAGGCAGCCAAAGAGCAAACCGGGCCCCGCCACCTTCCTTGTTGACGAGTTCGATGCGACCCGTCTCGCCCGTGTCCGAGTTATGGTGCAGGCGGGCTATGCCATCGGCAAAATAGATACCCAGCCCGGTGCTGCTGGTTCTGACACGCAGACTGGCATCCGGCTCAAGACAGTTGAGCAGGGCATCGGGATAACCACTGCCGTTGTCGTCAATGGCAATGCACAACTGATCGTTTTCCACGCGGGCAGATAGCCCGATCCAGTCTTTGGTGTAGCGGATGGCATTGGTCAGTATGTTGGTCAGTACATGATCGGCCAGGCTGGCATCCATGACCCAGGTCAGCTCTTCGTCTTCGCAGTCGATGTCGAGAGTGATCTTCTGCTGTTCCAGATTGCCTGCATAGCGGGTAGCGGCCTCTTCCAGCACATCCATGACCAGCGTCTCTTCCAGACTGGGGTGCAGCAACTGGTTGTCGATGCGATAGACCCCCAGCATATGGCTCAGCCCGCTGTTGATGCGGTTGCTTTCCAGCAATATGCGGTTCAACTTGTCGGCAGACCCGGGGTCGGTATCGCGCAGGGTGGCGGTAACTTCTTCAATCTGCGCGCTGATCAGGCCCAGGGAGTTTTTGACATCATGGACAGTGGAGGCCAGAACGGCCGTCATGTCGAGCGGGTCTGCAGGCTTCTGTGGGTCGGCCATTCAACTGTTCTCCTTGAGCAGGTCCAGGCGCTTGCACAGCGCCTGGTAGCGGTCGTACTGATAGTGGTCCTGCGGCAGATAGGTCAGACGCCGCAGATAATGCTCCATGTTGTAGATATGCTCGGCTTCCGGCTCGGCGCGATACAGCTTGAAATAACCCTGCACGATATTGAGGATGAGTCCGGGATGCCGCGGTGAATACTCGAGAGCACGGGTAAAATGTTTCAGTGCATCCCGGAACTTGCCATCCCGGTAGGCCTCGTTGCCGGCCTTGTTGTGCGTAGCCGCGCGCTTGCGGGATTTTTCCGACACCGGTTCGCTTTGCAGCATCAGCAGTTTCTGCTGGAAGGGCAGGTCGGTTTCATGCTGCTTGCGCAGCGCATCGACCCAATCGTCGCCCTGTTTCTGTTTTTCGAAGCGATAGAATTCACTGGCGACTTCCAGGGCGAAGGGCTGCCTGATGTCTTCGATATGACGCATGGACAGGTCGAACACCTTGTCGATCTCGACATCACGCGCTGTTTCGAGGCCCTGAATGTCCAGTGATTCCGCCTGAATCAGACGACTCTTGATCTGCAGGGGCACATTTTCCGGAAACCGCTGGGTCAGCCGCTGTGCGACCTGCTGCGCCTGTCGCGAGGCATTGCGCAGATCCTTGTCGGCGCCGCGGCGGGCTGCCGTGTTCAAGGTGTCGGCGAGGTTGATGTAGTTGTCCGGTGTATCGTGGCGGGTATTGCTGGCCAGGGTGAGTGCTTCCCGATAGGCCTTGGTGGAGATCACATAGTCATGCTGCTCCTTGCTGATCTCGGCCAGACGGCGCTGACGCTCGAGACGACGCGGTGACACTCTGACCGCATTCAGCAGCGCCTGCTGGGCTTTCTCTGTCTGCCCCAGTTCCATATAGCAATCGGCCAGACTGTCATAGGCCGCGACATTGTTGGGGTTGGTATTGACCACCTCCATCAGCAGGGCAATGGCAGGATTGTAGCGGCCATGGTGCATCTGGATGCGGGCTTTTTCATACAGGGCCCAGTCTTGCTGGCGTTTCTCCAGCACTTCATCCAGCAACTGTTCGGCGCGCGTCAACTGCTTTTGTTGAATAAGGGCATTGATCAGTATGCGTCTGGCCCAGGCCCGGTAACGCGGCTGGGTTTCGATGACCCCTTCACAGGCGGCCAGCAGGGCGCTGTGATCATCGGTGTCCATGGCGCTCAGCAGGGGTTCGAGTTCGTTGATCCGCCGCACCAGCTTTTCCAGGCGCAGCTTGAAAGTATCGAAAGCAAACGGCTTGGCGAGGTAGTCGTCAGGCTGGTATTCCACTGCCCCCATCACCATGTCACGCGATGTTTCTGCCGTGATGATGATCCACTGTGTCATGCGGGTTATGGCGCCGGTGGTACGCATTTCCTCAAGCAGTTGCTGGCCGTCCTGGCCCGGGCCGAGGTTGAAATCACAGATGACCATGTCGAACTGGCGGTCTTTCAGCAGTTTTTTGGCCTGCACGGCGTTGGCGGCTTCAAAGATGTTTTCGATGCCGAGTTGGGTCAGCATGGTGCGCACGGATTTGCGGGCGCTGGGGAAATCATCCACCACCAGAAAAGTCATCTTGTAGAGCGGTTTGAGCTTCTTCGATTTTTCTGCAGGCAATGTTTCAGTCAAGGGTGCAGCTCGCGGTTCGGTGAGTCAGGGTCAGTGTAGGCATTGGGTGGCGGTATTGCCGCTATTTTTTCAGTCCAATGGAGCGATCATGGTAGTTGAGCATGTCATCCAGGGTCAGGGTATAGGCTTCCACGAAATGGCTCATGAAATAGTCGACCTCCGGAGCGCCGGTATCCCGGATGCGGTTTTCTATCTGCGTGAAGGCACTCGAAAATTCGGTGTTGCCGGCCCTGATTTCGGCCTCGCATTTCAGATAGGCACTGATCAGGTCCGCATACTTGACGATGCGCTGCTGTTCTTCCGGGATATTTTCGTGCAGCAGCAGGTTTCTGAAGTCGGGCTGCAGTGATTCGGGCAGCATGCCGAGAATATCCCGTTCGGCTTCTTCTTCGATGGCCTTGTAGGCCTGGGTGATGGTCGGAGAGTGATACTTGATGGGCGTCGGCATATCACCGGTGATCACTTCACTGACATCATGATACAGGCCCAGCACGGCAATACGCTCGGCATCCAGATTGCCGTCAAAATGGCGATTGCTGATCACCGCAAGCGCGTGGGCAATGGTGGCCACCTGCCAACTGTGCTCCATCACGTTTTCTTCCACCACGTTGCGTTTCAGGCCCCAGCGTCTGATCCAGCGCAAACGGTTCAAGTAGGCGAAAAAATGACTCAGTTTCATAAGCGTCAGCGTACCAGAACGAGACTGAACCAGGGTACATAGGTAACCAGGAGCACTACAGCCAGCAAAACCAGCAGGAACGGCCAGGTAGCCCGGTACAGCTCGGTAATGGGTTTCTTGAACCGGTAGCTGGCAATAAACAGGTTCATGCCTACCGGCGGAGTAAAGTAGCCGATCTGCATATTGGCGACGAAAATAATGGCCAGATGAATGGGGTCGATACCGAACTGCATGGCAATCGGCAGAATCAGCGGGGCCATGATCACGATGGCGGCAAAGATATCGAGAAAGGCCCCCAGAACCAGCAACAGCAGATTGAGCAGCAGCAGAAACAGCAGTGGGCTGTCGACATGGGTGCTGATCAGCTCAAACAGCATCTCCGGGATGCCCAGGTCGATCAGCAGATTGGTAAAGGCCATGGCCGCACCCAGAATCAGCAGAATGCCGCCGACCATGATCATGCTTTCCCGCATGGCGCGGACCAGTGCTTTCCAGCCTACTTCGCGATACACCAGCGTCTCGATGATCAGGACATACAGGGCGGTGATCGCAGCCGCCTCCGATAGCACCAGTACACCACTGAAGATACCGCCCAGGATGATGACTGGAATCAGCAATTCCCAGAAGGACTCCTTGAGCGCCTGAATGGCCTCGCGGGCCGCAAAGGGCGTCAGCTCAATGGGCTGTGCCCGATTGGCCCAGAGACCATAGCCATACAGCGCGAATATCATCAGCAATGCGGGAATCAGTCCAGCCAGGAACAGGTCGACGATATCCACTCCGGGAATGTTCATCTGCTGGGCAACAATACCGAACAGAATCAGCGGAATGGCGGGCGGCAACAGAATGCCCAGGCTGCCCGACGTTGTGACCAGCCCGAGGCTGAAACTGTCGTCATGATGGCTTTCTTTCAACGCCGGGTAGAGCAGTGCACCCAGAGCGATGATGGTGACCCCTGAGCCCCCGGTGAGCATAGTGAAAAAGGCACAGGCCAGCAGCGCAATCAGAATCATGCCACCCGGCATCCAGCCCAGAATGGCGCGGGAGGTCCTCACAACCCGTTGCGCGGTATTGGCTTCGCTGAGCAGGTAACCGGCAAAGGCAAATAGCGGCAGGGCGACCAGCACGGTTGAGTCGGTGAGCCGATACAGTTCTATGCCGATGACGATCAGATCCAGATCAGACAGCGAAAAACCGACACCGGCCACAGTCAGCAGAACAAGAAACAGCGGCATGCCAAGGACAGCAATAATCAGAACGCCGAACCAGATGGCCATATTCATGGAGCCGGATTCCTCTTGTCCGTGGCCTGAATAGCATCCTCAGTGGGCAGGGCAATGGGCACCAGAACCGGAAACAGCACCATCCAGGCATAGCGCAACGCCATGATGCCAAAGGCTATCGGCATGATGATCTGTACCACCCAAACCGGTATGGAAGCCACGGTGGCCGCACTCCAGGCACGCTCGTCTTCCACCAGACGCCAGGTATGCCAGCTCAACAGGGCCAGAAGCACGCTGCTGCAAAGCGCAATAAAGCGTTTCACCAGCCGGCCCAGCCAGAGCGGGAAAAACTGCGAAGCCAGATCAATCTTGATGTGATTGTCTAGCCGGGTGCCTACCATGGCACCGAGCAGGGCTATCCAGAGAACAGCAGCACGGTTTAACGGATCTATCCAGGGCAACGTATAGCCCATCACATTGCGCAACATAATCTGGTAGACGGCCAGCACCATCATGCCGAGCAGCACCAGCACCAGGGCGCCGTCTTCCAACCGATATACCCAGCGCTGAACAATGCGCAGCAACGCGCGCGCTGTGTGCAGGTGAGATGAGTTCATCGACTGTTCTGGCGGAAGTCTTCCAATGCCTCGATCAGCCGGTCATGCCATTCACGGCTGAACTGCCCCTCGCGAATCAGCGCCGTGTGCGCTTCGTCAGCCTTATCTCGCACCGCCGCTCTTTCATCATCGGACAGTTCCACTTTTTCGAGGCCCTGGTTGAGCAGCGCATCGAAGGCGGCTCGGTTGTTCTGGCGGGCATTGTCATCTATGCGCCGTGTGGTTTCGCCCAGCACACGATTGACGACTTCCTGGTCTTCGGCAGACAGGCGAGACATATAGCGATCATGGATGTAGAGGGTGGCAAAGGTATAGATCAGCGGCATGTCGGTGACATAATCGACGCGGGAGAACCACTGTAGTGTCAAGGCTGCGGTAGGAGGAGCCATAATGGTGTCAACCACCCCGGTTTGCAGCGAGGTCAGCACTTCCGAAATGTTCAGGGTTGTGGGCGATACGCCAAAGGAACGTGCCACCTGGATGGAAAAGTCGTCGTTTGCCGGCAGCCACACCCGGGCCTGCCGCAGATCTTCTACTGAGCGCATGGGCTGCTTGCTCATGACATAGGCAAAACCACCGTCGATAAAGCCGAAGGTATGCAGCCCCTGGTCACGCAGACCCTGTGCCATGTCGTCTTCGAAAACGTCGCGCAGGTGGTCGACTTCTTCATAACTCTCGATGATAAACGGTACATTCAGAATCTGAACATCCTGGAAAGAGCTCGCCAGCGCGCCAGTCTGCACCAGTGCACCATGCACCTGGCCGGCCCGTATGCGCCGCTCGACCGCCAGATCATCGCCCATGACACCACCCGGGAACAGGCGCAGAGAGACGCGCCCGTCGGTTTCGGCGCTGAGCTGTTCGCTGGCCTGACGCAGTGCCCGCACTTCGCTGGTGCCGTCAGGCAGCAGGGTCGATATGCGCAACTCCATGGCCAGCAGGCCAGCGGACGTCAGGAGCAGGCTGATGAACAGTGCCGTACTTGCAACAAAGGTCGGTAGATTCTTTTTCATGCCGGAGTCTCCTCGTCCATGGTCAGAAGAAATAATCATTACTGGTCGCCAGCAGCTCCCTGGCCAGCGATTGCGCATAAGCGTTTTGCAGTGTCAATTGGCCCTGACTGGGGTCTGCCGCCAGAACCTGCTCCAGCAGGTCGTCATGCAGCTCCTGATCAAACATCAGGCGGGCGTACTCCTGAGCATAGAACACTTTGACGATCAGGTTGCGTCCGCGTGACAATGTGATGGCTCTTTCGAAGTATTCGCGTGCCACTTCCGGCTGCCCGCCCAGAGCCGGTGGCAGAATGCTGGCAATTACGCCCAGGTAGAGTTCTCCCATGGCATGATTATAGCCAGGGTAGAGTTTGACCTGCTGTTCCAGCAGACGCTGTGCCTTGGGCAACTGCGCCACCGCATTCCAGTCATCGCTGTGCGCCTGGATATAGCCGGCCCAGATGGAGCCCAGCAAATAAAGCATCGGGGCATCACGTTCGCGGTCTATGCCGTCAATTGTCTGCTCGGCGACACTGACCCGTTGTTCGCGAATGTCGCACAATGACCTGATTTCCCGACACGCTGCGCGGGTTGCCAGGTCGAGCGCCTTGGCGCTGTAGCGCTTCTGGCGCTCTTCGCTTTCCATGAAGACACCGGCATAGGCACTGTTGAGTTCCGCTGCAGTGCTCAATACCCGGACGTTTCGAGGGTAGGTTCGGACCAGGCCATCCATGGTGAGCAGATAGGTCGGAAGGCCGTCTTCGACCAGTTCAAGGTCGTCACTGCTGAGGATCTCGGCAGACAGATTTGAAGGAATGCGGAATGTCGCGCACCCGGTCACAAACAGAAGCAGGATCAGAGCTAACCCGAATCGTTGCAGCACATTCGCCTTCCTGAATGCTCGTCTATCATCCATGCTGTCCCACCGGCAGTCCATTGTGGACGGCTTGCACCGTCTGGTGTGACTACTATCCCTGATTCACTGTGAAATAACCCGGCCACTTCCAGGCCGGGTTGTGGTTTCAGTCTACAGTGAACCGAGGGTCCTGTCGTCGTTATAGTTTCTTCTTCAGCAGATCGTTGACCACACCGGGGTTTGCCTGCCCCTTGGAGGCTTTCATGACCTGGCCGACAAAAAAGCCGAACAGCTTGTCTTTGCCACCCCGGTACTGTTCTACCTGCCCGGGGTTGTTGGCGATGACCTCATCGATCATGGCTTCTATAGCGGACGTATCACTGACCTGCTTGAGGCCTTTCTTTTCTATGATGGTGTCCGGATCACTGCCGTCCTCCACCATGCCCTCAAACACGGCCTTGGCCATCTTCGATGAGATTGTATTGTCGGTTATACGAACAATCAGCTGTCCCAGATTCTCTGCGGATACCGGGCTTTCGCTGATCGGCGTGTTGGACTTGTTCAGCACCGCTGCCAGTTCCACCATGACCCAGTTCGCCGACAGCTTGGGTTCCTGGCTCTTGCTGGCCACAGCTTCGAAAAAGTAGGCCATGTCCTGAGTGCTTGCCAACACGGCGGCATCATATTCACTCAGCCCGTACTCGGACTGGAATCTGGCCTTCTTGGCATCCGGCAGCTCGGGCAACTCGCTGCGCACTGCTTCGATGTAGCTGTCGTCTATCTCCACCGGCAGCAAATCGGGCTCCGGGAAGTAACGGTAGTCGTTGGCCACTTCCTTGGAGCGCATGCTGCGGGTTTCATCCAGCTCCGCATCATACAGTCGGGTCTCCTGCACTACGGTGCCGCCATCTTCGATCAAGGCAATCTGGCGTTCTACTTCGTGATTGATCGCGCGCTCCACAAAGCGGAACGAGTTGACGTTCTTGATTTCACAGCGCATGCCGAACTCTTTCTGCCCCTTGGGGCGAATAGAGACGTTGGCATCACAGCGCATCGAGCCTTCGGCCATATTACCGTCTGAAACGCCGATGTAGGTGACAATACTGTGAATTTTTTTCAGGTAGGCCACCGCCTCTTTGGCGCTGCGGATATCCGGCTCGGAAACGATCTCAAGCAACGGTGTGCCGGCGCGATTCAGGTCGATGCCGGTCATGCCATGGAAATCTTCATGCAGTGACTTGCCGGCATCTTCCTCGAGGTGCGCCCGGGTGACGCCCACCAGCTTGGTGGTGCCGTCATCCATCATGATCTCGACCTGACCCTTGCCCACGATGGGGTGGTCCATCTGGGTGATCTGATAGCCTTTGGGCAGGTCAGGATAGAAGTAGTTCTTCCGGTCAAAAGCCGAATGCTGCCCGATATTAGCATCTATCGCCAGACCGAAAGAGACGGCCTTGCGCAGGGCGTTTTCATTGAATACCGGCAGCGTCCCGGGCATGCCCAGATCAATGCCGCAGGCCTGTGTATTGGGTGCCGCACCAAAGCGGGTGCTGGCACCAGAGAATATCTTGGTGTTGGTCGAGAGCTGGACGTGTACCTCCAGCCCGATCACGGTTTCCCATTCCATGTTCGTCGCTACCTCTTAACCGAATGCCGGAGTCTGTTGATGCCAGTCAGTGACCTGCTGGTACTGGTGTGCCACATTGAGCAGTTGCGCCTCGGCAAAGTAGTTGCCGATCAGTTGCAGGCCGACGGGCAGGCCGTCGACCTGACCGCAGGGCACGGACATGCCCGGCAGGCCGGCCAGATTGACCGACAGGGTGTAGATGTCTTCCAGATACATGGAGACCGGGTCATTGCTCTTGTCGCCCAGTTTCCAGGCCGGTGAAGGCGTGGTGGGACCGGCAATGACGTCGACTTCTGCGAACGCACTCTGGAAGTCGTCCTTGATCAGACGCCGCAACTGCTGCGCCTTGTTGTAGTAGGCGTCATAGTAGCCGGCGCTCAGGGCGTAGGTGCCGATCATGATGCGGCGCTTGACCTCTTCGCCAAAGCCTTCGGCCCGGGTGCGGGTATACATGTCCAGGAGGTCCTTGGGGGCCTCGCAACGATAGCCGTAGCGCACGCCATCATAGCGCGAGAGGTTGGTGGAGGCTTCTGCCGGCGCAATGATGTAGTAGGCCGGAATGGACAGCCGGGTGCGCGGCAGGCTGATGCGCTTGACGGTGGCACCGAGTTTTTCCAGCTCTTTCACGCCAGCCTCGACCCGGGCAGCGATGTCGCTGTTCAGGCCTTCGCCGAAGTATTCCTCGGGCAGACCGATGCGCAAACCGTCGAGTGGCTTGTCGAGATCGGCGGTATAGTCCGGAACTGCAATGTCCTTGCTGGTGGAGTCCTTGTGATCGAACCCGGCCATGCCGTTGAGCAGCAGGGCCGCGTCTTCCGCTGTGCGGGCAATGGGTCCACCCTGGTCGAGCGAGGAACCATAGGCAATCATGCCCCAGCGCGACACCCGGCCATAAGTCGGCTTGAGGCCGGTCAGGTTGCACAGGGCCGCAGGCTGGCGAATGGAGCCGCCGGTGTCGGTGCCAGTGGCGACCGGGGCCTGGCCGGCGGCAACGGCTGCTGCCGAGCCCCCTGACGACCCCCCGGGAATCACCTCGGTGTTCCAGGGGTTGCGTGTCGGACCATAGAAGGAGCTCTCGGTAGAGGAGCCCATGGCGAACTCATCCAGATTGGTCTTGCCCAGCATGACCATTCCGGCGGTGCGTAATTTATCCGTAACGGTCGACTCGTAGGGCGCCGTAAAATTGTCGAGCATTTTTGACCCGCAGGAGGTTCTCACTCCCTGGGTGCAGAAAATGTCCTTGTGTGCAATCGGAATGCCGGTCAGCGGGCCCGCCTTGCCCTGAGCGCGCAGCGCGTCGGCCTCTTTGGCCTCGGCGCGCGCCTGGTCGGCGGTGACGGTAATGAAGGCATTCAGGTCACCGTCGGTAGCGGCAATGCGTTGCAGATAAGCGTCGGTCAGTTCAGCGCTGGTGAACTCTGCCTTGGCCAGTCCTTCGGATAACTGCTTGAGCGTACTGTTGATCATCAGGGAATCCGTGTTCATTCAATGACTTTGGGAACGAGATACAGGCCAGCATCGGTGGCCGGAGCTATGCTCTGAAAATGTTCGCGCTGGTTGTCTTCAGTGACATTGTCGGCGCGCAGACGCTGCACCGAATCGAGCGGATTGGCAAGGGGCGTGACGCCAGATGTATCGATGGCCTGCATTTCATCGACCAGATCCAGGATGCTGGACAGGGCATCGACATAGCGCGGAACATCCTGCTCGTCGATTTTCAGGCGTGCCAGCATGGCAATATTCTCCACTTCCGAGCGGTCAAGGCTCATGCGCTTCTCCAAGGTTGACTATCGGGCGGGCCCGTAACCGGCAAAAACCGAACACGGGCAGGATCAGAAAGGCGCTAAGGTACCATATTTGTGCCTTGCTCAAAATCCCCGCCACTGATACATTGCAGCCTGATCAAGGCGCGTGCACAGCGGTTATCACGGCGCCTTCACGGTTTTGGTTAACGGACGGGAATACATGTTTAAGAAACTCAGAGGTTTATTCTCCAGTGATCTGTCAATCGATCTGGGAACTGCGAATACCCTGATATATGTGCGCGATCGGGATATCGTGCTGAATGAGCCCTCGGTGGTAGCGGTTCGAGTGCGCGGCAATCAGAAAGAGGTTGCTGCGGTGGGCACTGAAGCGAAGCGGATGCTGGGCCGTACTCCAGGCTCCATTACCGCCATTCGCCCTCTGAAAGACGGCGTCATTGCCGACTTTCAGGTGACTGAAAAGATGTTGCAGCACTTCATTGCCAAGGTGCATGAAGGCTCATTCTTTACACCCAGCCCGCGGGTACTGATCTGTGTACCCTGCAAGTCGACTCAGGTGGAGCGCAAAGCGATCCGCGAGTCTGCCTATGGCGCTGGTGCCCGTCAGGTGATTCTGATTGAAGAGCCCATGGCGGCAGCGATTGGTGCGGGTCTGCCCGTCGATGAAGCACGCGGTTCCATGGTGGTTGATATCGGCGGTGGTACCACCGAGATCGCCATCATCTCGCTGAATGGTGTGGTATACGCCGAATCGGTACGGGTCGGCGGTGACCGGTTTGATGAGGCCATTGTGTCCTACATTCGCCGTCACTACGGCAGCCTGATTGGTGAGGCGACCGCAGAGCGGATCAAGATGGAAATCGGCTGCGCTTTTCCTGGCGACGAGCGTCGCGAGTTTGAAGTCCGGGGCCGTAATCTGGCCGAAGGCATTCCGCGCAGCTTTACCCTGAACAGCGATGAAGTGATTGATGCACTTCAGGAGTCCCTGTCTGCCATCGTGCAGGCAGTCAAGAGCGCACTGGAACAGACACCGCCGGAACTGGCTGCAGATATTGCAGAGCGGGGCATGGTGCTGACCGGTGGTGGAGCTTTGTTGCGGGATATCGACAAGCTGCTCAGCGAAGAGACCGGGTTGCCGGTACTGGTCGCTGAAGACCCACTGACCTGTGTTGCCCGTGGCGGCGGCCGGGCTCTGGAAATGATGGACGACAAGATTTTCGAATTGGCTCACGACGGCTGAAGTGGAGTTATTACTGAACTCCGGAGTGGTTGACCGTGAGTCCTTCGTTGCCGCAGGCACTGGTCATTCATGAGCACCTCCCTGTTTCAGGAAAGGCGTGTATACGGTAAGCGGTTTCTCTGGATTCTGCTGCTTGCAGGCGCGCTATTGCTCGCCGATTGGCGGTTTGCCCAGCTTGAGTATGTGCGGCAAGGCGTTTCGGCGACTCTGGCGCCTATTCGTCTGGTCGCCAGTATTCCTTCTTCCATTGCCGACTGGGCCTCACGCTCAGTCGCCAGCCGTGCTTCGCTGATTGAAGAGAATGCGCAATTGAGGGCACAGCTGTTCGTGCTCGAACGGCGCTCACAGCAGATGATCTCCCTGGAAATCGAAAACCGACGCCTGCGTCAGTTGCTGAATGCCACTGAAGTGCTCGAAGACCGGTTTATTTCTGCGGAACTGATCGGTGTCGACCCTGATCCCTTTACGCATCATGTCATTCTGAACCGCGGTACACGCGACAATGTGTATGTCGGCCAGCCGGTGATCGATGCCAACGGGCTGGTCGGGCAGGTGATAGAGGTGGACCCCTTTACCTCACGGGTCTTGCTGATTGGTGATGCCAACCATGCGGTGCCGGTTCAGGTGAACCGCAATGGTGTGCGTACTACGGTCACTGGAACCGGTGACCTGACAGAGCTCAGCCTGATGTTCGTCCCCGAAACCGCCGATATTCAGGAGGGTGATCTGTTGGTCACCAGCGGGCTGGGCGGGCGCTTCCCGATGGGTTATCCGGTGGCGGAAGTCAGCCGGGTAGAACGCATTCCGGGTGCACAGTTCTCCGAAGTTCGGGCCAGGCCGCTTGCGGAACTGGATCGGACTCGACATGTGCTGCTCGTTGATACTCAGAACAACAACAGGAATCGGCGTGGAGATACCCAAGGCGAATAACCTCTGGGTGCCTTATGCCACCCTTGTACTGGCCATCCTGCTGAGTACCTTTGGCTTACCCGGCTGGGCGGCCTATGCAGCCCCTGAGTGGGTGGCTCTGGTGGTGATCTACTGGGTGCTCGCCATTCCCTATCGGTTCGGTATCTTGTTTGCCTTTCTGGTCGGTGTGGTCATGGATGTTCATGGTGGCAAGCCACTGGGCATGCAGGGCGTTGCCATGGCTTTTGTCGCCTTCACGGCACTGGCACTGCACCAGCGGATACGGATCTACCCACCGGTGCAGCAGGCGGGCATGATACTGCTGATCATTGGTGCCTATCTGGTTATCAAGCAGGCGCTGCGGGCGCTGTTCGGGGCTGGGTTTGCGCCCGGTGGTCTTTATCTTCTGCCAGCCCTCAGCAGTGCGCTGCTGTGGCCTTTGATTTACCTGACCCTTCGTGGTCTGCGTATCCGATACCGGGTAAAATAGAAAGATGACACTGATTCTGGGTTCTGCCTCTCCCCGGCGTAAAGAGCTGCTGGAACTCTTGGGAATACCTTTTGCCGTCCAGGCAGGTCATATTGATGAGACGCCGCTGGCGGCAGAAAGCCCTGCCATTTATGTTGACCGCATGGCCATCGAGAAGGCGCGGCACGTACAGCAATTGCTCGATGCACCGCACGATACCTGGGTACTGGGCGCCGATACCACCGTGGTCAAGGACGGGCAGATTCTTGGCAAGCCCCTGGATCAGGCGGATGCGCACCGTATGCTGCGGGCCCTGTCGGGCGCTGAGCATGACGTGCTGACTGCCGTTGCCCTGTGCAGCCCGGATGGCTTGGTGCGCCACCGGCAAAGCGCTACCCGGGTCTGGTTTCACCCTCTCAGTGTTGATGACATTGCGGCCTACTGGGCGACCGGCGAACCGGCCGACAAGGCAGGGGCTTATGGTATACAGGGTGCAGGTGCCCGCTTTGTGCAGCGCATCGATGGCAATTATCATGCAGTCATGGGATTGCCGATTGATCTGACCGCACAGTTGCTGCAGGAAGCCGGTTTCGATCTGCTGTCCGCCGGTTCACCCCGGAACACTCACGACAATGGATCACACAAAGGACAACGCCTGACATGAATGCTGAGATACTGGTCAATGTGACACCGATGGAAGCCCGTGTCGCCCTGGTGGAAAACGGGGTAGCCCAGGAAGTGTTCATCGAACGGACCCAGTCACGTGGCATTGTCGGCAACATCTATCAGGGCAAGGTGGTGCGTGTGCTACCGGGCATGCAGGCGGCGTTTGTTGATGTCGGGCTCGAACGGGCGGCCTTCATCCATGCCGGTGACATTGCCCCAGGCAGTGAGACCATTCCCGGTATCGCTGAGCTGGTGCGGGAAGGCCAGCCACTGATGGTGCAGGTGGTGAAAGACCCTATCGGCACCAAAGGCGCTCGCCTGACTACCCAGTTTTCAGTGCCCTCACGTTATCTGGTGTATATGCCGGATGCCGACCATGTCGGCATCAGCCAGCGCATCGAAGGGGAGGAAGAGCGGGAGCGATTGCGCCATCTGGTCAGCAGTTTGCAGCAGGAACTGGACATCAACAGCGGCGGGTTCATTCTGCGCACCGCGGCCGAAGGGGCCGGCGAGGCGGAATTGCGGGCCGATATGGCCTACTTGAAGCGTTTGTGGGCTGCCCTGCAGGAAAAGACCCGTGATCGGACGCCCCCGCACATCGTTTATGAAGACCTGCCGTTGTTTCTGCGCGTCGCCAGAGACATGGTGCGCACTGATGTGGAGAAAATCCGCGTTGACTCGCGCGAGACCTATGCTCGAACGATTGAGTTTGTGCGCAAGTACAACCCGGAAGTCGAGCCGGTTTTCGAATATTATCCTGGCGAACGACCGATTTTCGATCTGTTCGGCGTAGAAGAAGAACTGGAACGGGCCCTGTCGCGCAAGGTGGACCTCAAAAGCGGAGGCTATGTCATCTTCGATCAGACAGAGGCCATGTCGACCATTGACGTCAATACGGGCGGCTATGTCGGGCACCGCAACCTGGAAGAAACGATTTTCAAGACCAACCTGGAAGCCGTTGCCACCATCGTGCGGCAACTGAGGCTGCGCAACCTGGGCGGGATCATCATCATTGATTTTATCGATATGGCAGATCCGGAACATCGTCGCCAGGTACTGCGGATGCTGGAGAAAACACTGGAGCGGGATCATGCAAAAACCAAGGTGACCGGCGTGTCCGAGTTGGGCCTGGTGGAAATGACCCGCAAACGAACACGCGAGAGTCTCGAACATCTGCTCACCGACATCTGCCCCGCTTGCGGCGGGCGGGGCAGGATGAAAACGGCGCAGACGGTGTGTTACGAGATATTCCGCGAAATCATGCGCGAGGAACGCGCATACGATAACCGCAGCTATATGGTGTTGGCGTCACAGTCTGTGGTTGATCGACTGCTGGATGAGGAATCTGCCGCAGTAGCCGATCTGGAGGAATTCATTGGCAAACCGCTCAAATTTCAAGTGGAATCACTGTATCAGACTGACCAGTTTGATGTGGTTCTGCTTTGATCCACGCGGGTGGAGGGCCGAGTCAGTATGAGCGCCCGCACCACGCTGTTCAACCTGCGCCGCGCCGTGTGGCGTTCGATGGCGCTTTTGGCGCTGCTGATGGTGGTCTATGTGATTGCCGGGCGGCAGCTTGCGCCCATGGTCGAGCGTACCACACCTACCCTCGAGAGCTATTTTTCCGAGCTGCTTGAACAGCCCGTGTCCATTGCCGGTATTCAGGGCGAGTGGCGCGGGTTCGGGCCGGTATTCACAGTGCGAGGGCTGTCGATTGGTGATTCGTTTGAGCTGACCAGCGTGACGCTGGAGCCGGCACTGCTGACGTCGCTGGCCAAGCAGAATGTCATTTTCAACCGTTTTCAGGTCAATGGCGGCCGCGTCGAGGCCGTTCAGGACGGTGACCGGTGGCAGGTGCCTGCCTTCGCCATCCTGGAGCGGGATGTACAATTGCGAGAGGTATTCGAAACCGCCTACAATCAGTTGCTGGAGCAGGACGCCATTCGTCTGCGTGACATGGTGCTCACGCTGACCAGTGACGATGAGAGCCTTGATATTCTGCTGGCGGACGCCCTTATCATTGGCACTCACGAATACCACGAGCTCAGTGGCGAGCTGATTTTCGATCCTGAAGGTCAGGCAGTCACTGCCGGCTTGCAGATAGAAGCCCGCGACACTCGCAACAACCCGGATGTGTATGCCTATCTACGCCATGACACGCTCGATCTTTCCCCTTTCCGTGGAGCCCTGCCGGATCTCCCCGACTTTGAACTGAATCAGCTCGAGCTGGCGGCCAACTGGTGGCTGCGCTGGCGTGATGGTCGCCTGCAATATCTGCAGGCTGACCTTCAGCAGGCCAATCTGCGGTTCCGGGCGCCCAATGATGAGGCCGAGCAGAGCCTGCAGGACTTGTCTGCCGCATTGCACTGGGAGCCGGGTGGCGAAGACGAGCACCGAGTCCGGTTGCGTGACATCAGTTTCAGCTACAACGATCAGACCTGGTTGCCGTCCAGTCATGATATTGCACTGAGCCCGGACGGCCTGACCGTGGACACCAGCCAACTGTCCGTGGTGACTCTGGGTGCCATGGTGGAGCCCTGGCTGCCGGTGGACCTGTTCACGCGGCACAGTATCCGAGGGCAGGTCAATGATCTGGCCCTCCATATACCGCGCATAGAGGGTGACTGGGACCTGGAGGGCCTGAGCGCCTCTGGTCTTATTCGCAATGGCGAGTTTGGGCATCTCGGGCAGATCCCGGGTTTTGATCAGGTCGATGCCCGATTCAGCGCCGGGCTGCGCCAGGGGGTGGTGTCTGTGGAGCCGGGCCCGCTGCAGGTCAGGTTGCCCAATTCGCTGCCCGAACCCATTTTGATGGACGTCCGTGCAGGCTCCGTCGCCTGGCATCTGTCAGAAGATCTGAAACTTCAGATCGCCAGCTCCGAAGTTGATTTCGACTGGCGGGACAGTGGTCGGGTACTGGGGCGGTTTGCCTTTTCCACGGCCATGGACCCGGAACGAGAGTCGGCTGCTGAGACCATTCTGTCCTTGGCCCTGGCCGGAGAACGGCTGCACACCGAAAGCCTGTTCAGTGGCCTGCCGATTCAATTGCCGGCCAATATTCTCGACTGGATGCACACTCGTTTGCAGGATGTTGAAGGCGGCCCCTGGGCAATCGCCATGCCCAACATCTTTGCCGATGACCTGCGTACGCGTATCGGCAAGATTGGCGCTGACGTCGCCTCGGCCACCATCGAAATCGATGAAAACTGGCCCGAGTTCGAGCAGGTTGGAGGTAATTTCTTTCTTGACCACAATGGCATCAATGCGCGCCTGGACACCGGCCAGTATGCGGAACTGACCCTGGATCAGGGCCGCCTTCGTTTGCCCTTCGTCGAAAACACCTCGGTTTTTGTTTCCGGTTACAGCGAAGCAGAGGGTCGCGATGCCTGGCAACTGGTCACGGATTCTCCAGTGCGCGACATGGTGCCGCCGGAAATACTGAACTGGCAATTGGATGGCCGGGTTTCCGGTGATTTGGATCTGCGCATCCCCCTCTTTGACGCGCCGGTGGAACTGGAGCTGGCCATGACGGTTCAGGACAGCGAACTGGTCATGCCGACGCAGAATCTTCGCTTCAACGAGATCAATGGCCCTCTGTTTCTGTCCACCCAGCGTGGACTGCGCTCACCTGGCCTGCAGGCTGAGCTGTTCGGCGGGCCACTGGCAGCGTCCATGCAGACTGAAGTACTGCCAGATGGCGCCTGGCGACTTTATTTTCCCGGTCAAGGGTTGATACCACTGGCTGAACTGGGCCTCTGGCTGCAGGACCCCTGGCTGGCCAGCCAGTCGGCCAGTATCGACTATCAGGGTGAATTGTCGGTGCAGGAAGGGAGCATAGATTTGCAGGCCAGCTCTGACCTGCGCGGCCTGGCACTCGACTTTCCGGAGCCCCTGGGCAAGCAGGCCGCTGAGGGTCGGCCGCTGGACCTGCAATTGACCCTGAGAGAGGGCGATCATCGTATCCGCGCAAACTATGACGACGCGCTTGATATCGACTTGCGCGCCGGCGCTGACTGGATTCCGAGAGCCGGCGCCATTCAGTTGGGTGATGGGGAGCCGGGGTCTGTGCCCGACAATCATATTCAACTTGGCGCTCAACTCCCCGAAATCAATGTACAGGCCTGGGCCGAGGCCTGGGCGCAGATACAGCCCCTGTATGCGCTGCCCGGCCCGCTGGCTGCGGCCACTTTGCCGCAGGCAGAAGGGGAGGGTATCGAGCCCGAAGTTGAGGGGCCTCCAGTGCCAGTCGAGATTGTCGATCTCGCTCCAGAGTTACTCGCGCCCTCTGGCCTTCGTGCCCTGCTTGATGCACTTGCAGATACCCGTCTGCATGAGATACGGGCGCAGACGGACAGTCTGCTCCTTGGCGATTATCAAGCCGACGGTGGCACCATGACGCTGGAGAGAGAGGCAGAGCAATGGGTCGCCCGTGTCGATTCACGGCGTGTCGGTGGCACACTGTCAGTGCCTGACCAGCAGGGTGAACCAACCCTGCTGGCTCTGGATTTTTTGCACCTGGGCGACCTGGTCCGGGTCATTCTTCCTGCGGTTGTGGAAGATGCCACTGCATTGGACGACGAGCCACTGTTACTCGCCGACGTGCGCCGTCGTCGTGATCCATACCAGTATGACCCGGACCAGGACTGGCTGGCACAGCTTGACCCGACCTGGTTGCCCCACATGGAAATCGAGATCGACAATCTGACTTACAATGCGGAATCTTTCGGCGAGTGGGCGTTTGCCCTGAGTCCGCGCGCCGAAGGGTTGCGTGTGGACCGGATCAACGGAGACGTCCGGGGTGTCAATCTTAACGGCTACATGGAATGGCAGACCCCCCTTACCGGGCAGCATAGCTCCAGCATGAATTTACGTGCCTCGACCGGTGACCTGGCGGATGTATTGGTGGCCTCGGGTCTGACACCGGTGATCACCAGCAACCGTGCCCAGGGCTCGGCAGAACTGAGTTGGCAGGGCAGTCCGCTGGCCTTTGACGGCCGTGGTGTGCGGGGCCAGGTTGGCTTCGATGTGCGTGACGGCAACCTGCGCGAACTGGAAGATTTTGATGCCATCCGGGTGATCGGTCTGCTCAATGTCACCCGCATTTTCCGTCGCCTGGCCCTGGATTTTCGGGACGTGTTCTCGGCTGGTATTTCCTACGATCGTATTCGCGGTGATCTGCTGGTAGAAGAGGGTCTGGTCAGTGTGGGCGAGCGCTTGTCGCTGGATGGCAGTGGTGCCCGCATGTTCTTCGGTGGTGATTACGATATGCTGCAGGATGAACTGGATGCCGAGGGCGTCGTCATCGCCCGGGTCAGCAATACTGCAGGTCTGCTGGCGCTGGGGGCCGGCTTCTCGCCACCCGTGGCATTGATGGTCATATTCGGTGAGCGGGCTTTCGAGCGCGAACTGGAGCGCCTGTTCAGCGTGCGCACCGAGATCAGCGGGCCGCTTGCCCGGCCGGACGTCAGAGCCAGCCGGCTCTTTGACAGTGATATCAGGGGCAATGAAGCAACCCTGGAGGAGAGAATGCGTGAGCTCTTCGGACCTGATGCCCGATAAATCTGCCAGCCCGACGGCGGAGCAGAACCCGATACTGACCGTTGCCGGTGTGCAGATGACCAGTGGCGGCACCGTTGAAGACAGCCTGGCGGACGCCGCGCAGGGCATAGAGCAGGCTGTGGCCCAGCAGGCCCGTCTGGTGGTGCTGCCGGAGAATTTTGGCACTCTGGGTACAGGCGCTTTCGACACGGTGGCGCAGCAGGAAGCGGCCGGCGATGCAGGCTCGATCAGTGACTGGGCCAGCCAACAGGCCAGAGAACATGGCATCTATCTGGTGGCCGGCACGGTGCCGATTCACGATGAGAAGACCGGTAAAAGCCTGGCCGCCAGTCGGGTGTTTGGGCCCGACGGCCGTCAGATCGCGCGCTATGACAAGATTCATCTGTTCGACGTGGATGTGGGCGACGCCTATGGCAGCTACCGGGAGTCGGACCATTACGCGCCGGGGTCTTCGGTGGTAACCTGGGATATTCCGGCCGATGATGGAGAGCCGCTTCGCGTCGGCCTGACGGTCTGCTATGACCTGCGTTTTCCGGAACTCTATGATGCCCTGCGCCAGCAGGGTGCCGAGCTGATACTGGTGCCTTCCGCCTTTACCCACAGCACCGGCCAGGCGCACTGGGGTTTGCTGCTGCGTGCCCGAGCGGTGGAGCAGGGCTGCTATGTGCTGGGCGTCAATCAGTGCGGCTGGCATGACAGCAAGCGCCGCACCTGGGGCCACAGCCAGTTGATAGACCCCTGGGGCGACGCCCGGGCCGCCCTGGCCTCCGAACCCGACGTGCTCATCGGCCGCATCAGCCGCGACTACCTCAAACGCATCCGCACCCAACTCCCCACCCACCAACACCACCGCCTGTAGGCCGATGAGGCCACCTCCATTGTAGGCGCCGGCCTTGGCCGCGCTCGGCGGCGCCCGGAACCGTACCCCATGCGCGGCTCCAGGCCCTGCACCCCCTCCGTAGGAGCCCACCCCGTGGGCGATACTCTGCATTGGACTTGTTGCCTGAGGCCAAACCGGGCCAGCAGACCGCGAACAGTGGTGCCTTGTTTCCGCCGCTCACTGGTCCCGGTCGGGCGGGCCA
>NZ_JAIUMC010000006.1 GCF_022565775.1 Natronospirillum sp. | reverse complement strand
ACTCAAGCGAGGTCCGGGCAACTCTTACCTGGTTCGGGATGCCAGAAAGAGCAAATCCAATGACTAGTCATGAGCAGTTTGGGTTGACCGCTTCAGAAAGCCGGGCAAGCTGATGGATTGTTCGTTGTAGTCTCGTCTACTACTGCGCACCAAACTTCTGGGTCCAGTAGATGCTGTACTGCGCGTCGCTGGCCAGTTCGTGGGCCACGCCCATATCCTCGAATGCCGGGTTCATGATATTGCTGCAGTGGCCGGGGCTATCAAGCCAACCCTGGACCACGGCGGCTGGGGTGGGTTGACCGGCTGCTATGTTTTCGCCAACGGCTGTCCAGCCGGTATAGCCTTCATTATCAAGGCGTTGAGACGGCTGCGAACCCTCAGAACCGGTGTGCGAAAAGAAGTCATTGCTGACCATGTCCTTGGAGTGTCCACGGGCAGCGGATTCGATGGTGCAGTGCCAGCTTAACGGTTCGGCGGGTTCATAAGTCGTGTCGCCACATGTATACCCACTCTCCCTGGCTTCATTGACCAGTCGCAGCAGTTCTTCCCGATCTTCCTGCCCTTCACTGTTCGGACAGAAGCCTGACGCCTCGGATGCAGTGTCCTGTTCATCTGAGTCTGAAGACCCATCGGAATCATCAAAACAGGCTGTCAGTGTCAGACACAAGGTGCTTGCGGTGATAATGCTAAGATACGGCTTCACTGGTTACTTCTCTCCAGAGGAATTTCATCGCAGCAAGACATCAGGTCTGCTGTCTGACTCCGTTCACTATAACGGTTTCACCTCAAAAGGCTTGCGAGAATAGGCGGTGTCGTCTTTTCATGGTTGGCCTGTACTGAAATTGAGCTGGTGGTAAGGTGGATTAGCGTGGCCGTTGGGTTTGGCCGGCAGGCCCTTTAGACCAAACGGAGAAATACGCATGACCCCAGAGCTCGACCCGGGCGCACTCGCGCTGGAAATGAAGGTGGCACAGGACTCGGCGCAGCAGCTCGAGCCATTCACGGCACGCTATTCCGGCTTCGATCTCGCTGCGGCCTATGAGGTTGCGGATGTGGTGCACCGCGCGCGGATGGCAGCAGGCGCCAGGTCGGTTGGGCGGAAGATTGGCTTCACCAACCATGAGATGTGGTCGGTCTATGGTGTTCGCGAGCCGATCTGGGGTTACCTCTATGATAAGACCGTCGTGCAACTGGATGATACGCGCGCGACCTGCAGTCTTGGCCGGTTCGTCGAGCCCAAGATCGAACCGGAAATCGTGTTTGGTTTTCGCACTGCGCCCAGACCCGGCGCAAGCATTCCCGGGATTCTGGAGTCGATCGACTGGGTGGCCAATGGCTTCGAGGTTGTGCAGTCGCACTTTCCCGGCTGGCGATTTCAGGCGGCGGATACGGTGGCGGATGGCGGGCTGCACGGTAATCTGCTGATCGGCCCCCGGCAGTCTGTGTCGCAACTTGGCAGTGATGCCATGGCTGCTTTGGAATCTTTCACGCTGACACTGTCTTGCGATGGTCAGCCTGTCACCACCGGCAAGGGCTCCAATGTGCTGGGCAGCCCTCTGGCCGCCATCGCACATTTGCTGGAGGTACTGGCCCGACAGCCCGACTATGCGCCGCTGCAGGCTGGCGACATTGTGACCACGGGTACCATCACTACCGCCGAGACCATCCAGCCGGGTGAAACCTGGCAATCGGAAGTGCAGGGCATTGCGTTGCCAGATCTCGCCGTGGAGTTTTTCGACGGCAAGGGCTGAATGCCCGAAAGTGTGCAGAAGATGGGTCTTGATGCTGGATACATGGCAGTAGTGCAGCAGTTGCTTGACGTAAACCAAGCTTTAAGTTTTAACCTGCGCACAGAATTCGTGCAAAGAGACTGTTATGTATGCCGAGTCAGAATGTGAAAGTCACCGGTAATGTGCTGACGGTTGGTCAGGTCGCCAAGAGAACCGGCGTGGCGGCCTCTGCATTGCGTTTTTACGAGGCCAAGGGCCTGATCAGCAGTTGGCGCAATGACGGCGGGCAGCGGCGTTTCTCGCGGGAGGTGCTGCGTCGTGTGTCGGTGATCAAGACGGCGCAGCGCCTGGGCATCAAGCTGTCCGATATTGCGGAATCCCTGTCTGCACTGCCCAGGAACCGCACGCCCACTCCGGAAGACTGGCGCCAGTTGTCCCGCCACTGGCAGCAGCATCTGGACCAGCGGATCGAGCAACTTACCCTGTTGCGTGACCAACTGGATGGCTGCATTGGCTGCGGCTGCCTGTCGCTCGACATCTGCCCGCTGCAGAACCCGGACGACGAGGCCGCCAAGGCAGGTCCGGGCCCGGTCGTGTTCAACGAAGTATTGGAAGGGGAGCGGGAAGCGTAATTAGGCTGCCTGCTGAAAAGGTCGACTTCACATGGGCCTGTGGCTAATCTTGTGGCATGACTTACCGCAGACTGACAGGCCCCGCCGAGAGCTACGACGCACTGGTGCAGCGTTTTCGCTGGCCGCAACCCACGCATTTCAATATCGGTGTGGAAACCGTGGATCGCCATGCTACGGATCCGGAGCGGCTGGCGCTGATTTATGAGCGCGATGACGGCAGCGTCGAGCGCTACACCTTTGCCCGCATCAAGGACCTTTCCGATCGCTTCGCCCTGGCGTTGCGCGCACTCGGCCTGGTGGCGGGTGACCGAGTGGCGATATTGCTGCCGCAGGCTCCGGATACAGCGATCTCTCATGCGGCCATCTACAAATCGGGGGCCATTGCACTGCCGCTGTTTACCCAGTTTGGGCCGGACGCGCTGCGCTATCGGCTGAGCGACAGCGGTGCTCGGGTGGTCATCACGAATCCGGACAATCTGGACAAGGTGATGGCGTTGCGCGCCGAGCTGCCGGAACTGCAGCACGTCATCGTGACCGGCGCCGGACAGGTGGCCGGTACCCAATCCTTTGAACGGCTGATCGACCAGGTGCAGGGCACCTTCGAGCCGGTGAACACCCAGGCCGAGGACCCGGCGCTGATCATCTATACCTCGGGCACAACGGGCAACCCCAAGGGCGCGCTGCATGCGCACCGGGTGCTGCTCGGGCATCTGCCGGGTGTGGAATTGCCGCACGAGTTCTTCCCGCAGCCCGATGATCTGTTCTGGACACCGGCTGACTGGGCCTGGATCGGCGGCCTGCTGGATGTGCTGCTGCCGGCCTGGTATTACGGCGTGCCGGTGCTGGCGCATCGGTTTCCCAAATTCGATCCGGAGCAGGCGTTTGAGCTGATGGCTCGACACAGCGTGCGCAACAGCTTTCTGCCACCGACGGCACTGAAGCTGATGCGACAGGTACCCGATTCGCGCCAACGCTTCGGCTGCCAACTGCGCTCCATCGGCAGTGGTGGCGAAACCCTGGGCTCGGAGATTCTGGACTGGGGGCGCGAGACCTTCGGCCTGGAGATCAACGAGTTCTACGGCCAGACCGAGTGCAACCTGATTGTGGGCAACTGTGCCGGGCTGATGCCGGTGCGGCCCGGCTCCATGGGGCGAGCCATTCCGGGGCACGAGGTGGCGATAGTCGACGAGTCTGGTCAGCCGCTACCGGATGGCACCGACGGGCTGATTGCCGTGCACCGGCTGGATCCCGCCATGATGCTGCGCTACTGGAACCGACCGGAGGCCACCGAGGAGAAGTTCATCGGCGACTGGCTGCTGACCGGCGATATGGGCCGCCGCGACAGCGACGGCTACTTCTGGTATCTGGGCCGCACGGATGACGTGATCACCAGTGCCGGCTATCGCATTGGCCCGGCCGAGATAGAGGACTGCCTGCTGCGCCACCCGGCGGTCGCCATGGCAGCAGTGATCGGGGTGCCGGACAAGGTGCGCACCGAGGTCGTCAAAGCCTTTGTCGTGCTGGCACCCGGCCACACCGCAGAAGCCAAACTGGCGGAAGACATACAGCAGTTTGTGCGTCAGCACCTGGCCGCCTATGAAACCCCGCGCGAGGTGGCGTTTGTCGAAGAACTGCCGCTGACGACCACCGGCAAGGTAATGCGTCGGGTGCTGCGGGAGCAGGAGCCGGGCAGACGTTGACTCTACTCCGGCTCTGCCAGTGGCAGGCTATGCCGTTCCCCGACGCGCCACGGGCGCATTCCAGGCCAGTGACTTGCTGTCAGTGCTTGTGGTTACAGCTTCCTCCGCTGCCGTGATTGTGCCCACAACCGCCCCCGTGGCTATGGCTATGGCTGTGGCTGTGACCACTGCTAGAGCCGGTGACAATGGCCCCATGCACGGTTTTCCTGCTTTGGATTGATCCATAGGCCGGCGTTTCGCGGCTGTTGGAGTACATTTGTTCCGCCAGCGCGACATTGGATGCACATCCACAGGCTGTCGCTGCCGCGCTTTTGTAGTTTATCTGAACATGTTTTTTCAGCCCCTTGAGGTGCAACGCCGGCGCACTGGTGATGACCCGTTTGATGGCTTCACCCGTTTCAGGATGTCTGTCCATCGCAGAGTCATTGATGCTGTGAAAGAATTCAAAGATCTCTCCTGAATCAACGCCTTGGTATTGGTATGTAGGCATGGCTTTCTCCTGAATTGGTTTCAATACTCGTTGGCCACGAACAATTCCTGAGCCGGGAACAGTGTAATAATCCGGCATCCATCTGCCGTCACCACGACTTCCTCTTCGATGCGAGCGGCGCCATTGCCGTCGGCAGCCGGACAATAGGTCTCCAGCGCGAACACCATCCCTTCCTGCAACTCGAACGGGTTATCGAACGACACGAGGCGGCTGATGATCGGGCGTTCATGCAACGCTAGCCCCAGGCCGTGCCCGAACTGCAGGCCGAATGCTTCCATTTCGCTCTGGAACCCGAAGTCGGTAGCCGCGGGCCAGACCGCTGCAATCTTGTCGGTGGTCATGCCGGGTCTAACCAGATTGATGGCGGCATCGATCCACTCGCGCGCCTTTCTATAAGCGTCGACTTGGGCCGGTGTTTTGCTGCCCACATTGAGCGTTCGGTAGTAGCAGGTCCGGTAGCCCATGTAAGACTGGATAATATCGAAGAAGGCCTGATCCCCTGGCCGGTACATGCGATCGGTAAAGTTGTGCGGATGCGGGCTGCACCGCTCACCGGATACGGCATTGATGGCCTCTACGTCATCTGATCCGTTGTCGTACAGAAACTTGTTGGCAATGGCGACCAGCTCATTCTCTCGGTAGCCGGGCTTCAGGTGTTCGGCGATGAGTTGGTAGCACCCATCAACCATCGATGCGGACTGGTTGAGCAGAATGATCTCATCCATGCTTTTGATCTGCCGGGCATTCAGCATGACCTGCTGCACATCACGCACATCCAGGCCCTGTTGCTGCAGGGCAAACAGCATCGGGGGTTCGCAAATGTCGACGCCGATCGGCATGTCGGCAACGCCTTCGGATTGCAGAATATCGCGGATTTCCTTGGCCGCGTTGTCAAAAAGCCCGGCCTCTTTTGCGACCGAACCACGCAACCCCAGCATGCCGGCACGCCAATGGTCGTTTTCGAACCAGGGGTTGTGGATTCGATGGTGTGCCGCTGCGCTGCCGAAATCCCACAGGTACGGATCGGAGTTGCCCGTAAACAAGGCATAGCGACATACTTTGTCCCGGCTCCACTCGCCAATGACACTGCTGGTCAGATAGCGAATATTGTTGTTGTCGAAGCACAGCATGGCGCCCAGGTCGGATTCACGAAGCGCCTGCCTGGCCCGTTCTACCCGGTATTTGTGCAGACGACTGAAGTCGACACGCTGTTCAAAATCAACACTCATCCGCCCGGGAGCCGGTATGGGCCGGTTCCATTCCCAGCGCGGATCAAGCGCGTCTGTGTCGATTACGCGTGGCTCAACATTGATATTCTGACTCATAAGACCTTCCTCACCCGGGCTGTCGTGGCTGACTACTTCATTCGGGGCAATGCACCATCGTGCTTGTCGCTGCAGTGGTGTAATGCGGAACCCAGTAGTTCTCTTGTACTCACGGGTTTTGCTTTTGTTTTGGTTGCTTTGCTCTGCTGCGACCTTCCAGTGCAGTCGAGCTTGGCAACGTGTGCATTAACCTTAACCCCAGACGAACAGCATGAAACCCCCCAGCGCGTCCTTTGTGCTTCTAAAATATCCAAAATGGACAAGATCGCTGTTACTACACCGAGGCACTCACGGTATATTCACTGTCATCTCACACAGACCCGGCGATAAAAAGAAAAACGGAGAGCGCAATGGGTATCAATAATCAGCTGGGCAAGCATCACCATTAATGGCCGGTGAAGCAGTGCGACCACGCTAAGCAATGAGGTTAGCAATGAGCAAAACAAAAAAAGCAGAGTTGAATGCTGAAGACGCATTGAGAATGTTTCGGCAAATGCTCCGCATACGAACGTTCGAAAACAATGCGAATCAGCTCTATTTGTCGGCAAAGATGCCCGGCCTGACGCATATGTACTCTGGCGAGGAGGCGGTTGCGGTCGGTATCTGTGACGCTCTGCTGCCCACAGACAAGATAACCTCCACCCACCGTGGCCACGGTCACTGCGTGGCGAAGGGTGCCGAGTTCAAGGCGATGTTCTGCGAACTGCTCGGGCGTGAAGAAGGCTACTGCCGGGGCAAGGGCGGCTCCATGCACATTGCGGATCAATCGAACGGCAACCTGGGTGCCAACGCGATCGTGGGTGGCTCTCTGGGTATAGCAACCGGTGCAGCGCTGACCGCCAAATTGAAGAAAACAAGTGATGTCGCCGTCTGTTTTTTTGGTGATGGCGCAACAGCCCAGGGGCTCATGTATGAAGTCATGAACATGGCCGCGCTGTGGAATCTTCCGGTGATCTATGCCTGTGAAAACAATGGCTACTCGGAATACACCAAAACTGAAGAGATTGCCGCCGGCTCCATCACGGCACGCGCAGAGGCGTTTGGTATCGAGGCCCACCAGGTCGATGGTCAGGATGTTATTGCGGTGAACGCCCTGGCAAAGTCGCTTGTCGAGCGCGCGCGCAACGGCGAGGGCCCCTTTTTCGTGGAGCTCATGACCTACCGATATCACGGGCACCATGTGGGCGACATCAACCGCGAATACTACCGTGCCAAGACAGAGGAAGAGGACTGGAAGAAGAACCGGGATCCCATCATTCGTCTGCGCTCCTGGCTGGTCGAGAATGGCCATGCCACGGAAGAGGCTCTGGATGAAATCAATGCAGCGGTCACTGAAGATGCAGAGAACGCTGTCGCCTATGCGCTGAACGCACCATATCCAGCTGCGTCGGAGGTGGACATGCATGTCTTCACCGATGTTGAGCATGTCCTGGCCTGAGGGGAATCGTATGCGAGAAATAACCTTTTCAAAAGCAGTCAACGAAGCATTGGCTGAAGAGATGCGCCAAGATGAAACAGTCATCATCCTGGGCGAGGACGTGGCGGAAGCAGGCACGCCTTTCAAGATTCTGTCCGGGCTGGTTGAGGAGTTCGGCACCGACCGCGTGATCGACACGCCGATTTCCGAGCCCGGCTTTACCGGCATTGGTGTCGGGGCTGCCATGACGGGGATGCGTCCGGTGGTCGACCTCATGTTCGGTGATTTTATCTTTCTGATCATGGACCAGTTGTGCAACCAGGCAGCCAAGGCGCATTACATGTCAGGCGGCAAACTCAATGTGCCCATGGTGTTGCGCACCAACATGGGGGCGACCCGGCGCTCGGCCGCTCAGCACTCCCAGTCGCTGCATGCCATTGTTGCGCACATACCGGGCCTGAAGATTGCCATGCCGTCGTCCGCCTATGAAGCCAAAGGCTTGCTGAAAACAGCCATTCGCGACGACAACCCGGTGGTTATTTTCGAAGACAAGCTGATGTATCAGGATTCCGCTGAAGTTCCGGAAGAAGAATACGCCATTCCCTTTGGTCAGGCGTGTGTGAAACGCGAAGGAACGGATATAACCCTGATTGGCACCTCATCGATGGTGCAGGTCTGCGAGAAAGCTGCAGACATGCTGCAGGAAAAGGGCATCAACGCAGAGGTTATCGACCCGCGAACCATTGTCCCTCTGGATGAGAAAACGCTGGTTGAATCAGCGAAAAAGACCGGCCGGGTCATTGTTGTCGACGAAGGCCATCAAAGTTTCGGCGTGACCTCGGAAATCGCCAGCCGCATCAACGAAAAGGCATTCTACTATCTGGATGCGCCGACCACCCGAATTGGAGCAATGGATGTGCCTATTCCTTTCTCGCCTGTGCTGGAGGACATCACCGTACCCACTCCGGAGGGCGTGTTTGAGCAGGCCATGAAGCTTGTCAGCGGGGAGTTGATCGATGCGGCATGAAATCATCATGCCCGCCCTCGGCATGGCACAGGACAAGGGGACTCTGCTCGCGTGGCGCAAGTCGGAGGGTGAGTCTGTTACCGAGGGTGAGGCCTTGTTCGAAGTGGAAACCGACAAGACCACGATGGAGGTGGAGGCACCCGCCAGTGGGTTCCTGGTCGAGATCAGTGCCAGTGATGGCGATGAGGTTGCGGTCGGCAAAGTGATCGCGCTGATTAGTGATTCCAGGGATGCGTCCGGTTCATCCCCGAAAGAGCCCGCTGCTGCAACCAGTGACCAAGCCCCTGAAGCTGATTCATTACCGCCGGGAAAATCCGTCATCATGCCCGTGCTGGGAATGTCTCAGGACACCGGCACGTTGGTGGCGTGGAGCAAGAAAATCGGAGATCAGGTCAAGGAGGACGACACCCTCTTTGAAGTGGAAACCGACAAGAACGTGGTCGAGGTGCCAGCCGGCGTCAGTGGCTATCTCGTTGCGCGCCTTGCGGCTGAAGGAGACGATGTACCGACCGGAGAGACGATTGCGATCATCAATAGTGAGCAGGTCTCGGCGATGGTCGACAGGGCCTACTCGAAGTCAGCTGTACCAACACCAGAGCCGGAGCAAGCACCCTCCGAGACGGTGCCGAAGGCAGCAGCTGACCCTTTGGCTGCCAAACGGCCTGTGGCACAGGCCGCCCGCAGATCTGCACCAGAGGGTAAAATACTGGCGTCTCCGAAGTTGAAGCGGATGGCACATCAGGCTGGTTACAACCTTGCCCTGCTTGCGGCCACCAATCACCCTCAGCCGTTTCATGCCCGGGACTTTGAAGTGCTCAGGGAAGCCAACGAGGTAAAAGTCGACCACAGCAGCGCGGCTCACGCCGGCGCCGCGATCAACCGATTGTCTGCCCACGTTGCAGCGCCTGAACTCTACTCATTTGTCGCCTGGGCTGTCGATAATGTCGAAAACGCCAGTGAGCAGCGTGTTATCGCTACCTTCGCCGGTGCCAGTCTGGCCGAGAACTCGATCGTGCGAATTGATCGTCGTGGTGAGAGTGAGGCGTTTTCAACACATCACCAATTGTCACACACGGTTGAATCGGAATCCGAGCCAGACCTCATCGTTCATGACCTGAGAGGGACTTTTATTTCCGCGGCGGAGCTTACCCCGGAGTCGGTTCCTGTGCTCGCCATCGTTGGTTCGAACGACGAACTCACGGTGACTTTGACGTGCGTTGACGCTCAACTGGCCGGAAAAGACGCCGCTGTCTTGCTCGACAATTTTGCCGCCCGGCTGGCAGACCCGATCCGACACCTTTTCTAATCCAGGATATTGTTATGACAATACAACAACATTCAATGAACAATGTTCCCACTGATCTCTATATCGATGGTCATTTTACGGAAGCCTCGGGTGGCGCTCGGTTTGATGTGGTCAACCCTGCGACCGAGGAGCTTTTGGCCACCGTGGCTTCCGCCGAGATTCCTGATGCGGATGCGGCGCTCGATGCAGCAGAGAAAGCCATGGTGAAATGGGCTGCCAAAACGCCACGCGAACGCTCTGAAGTGCTCAGAAAAGCCTGGGAACTGATCGATTCGCGACTGGAAGAGTTCGCCCAATTGATCACCCTGGAAAACGGCAAAGGCAGAGCCGATGCCATTGGTGAAGTTCGCTATGCGGCTGAATTCTTTCGCTGGTTTGCAGAGGAGGCGGTACGCGCAGATGGGCTTGTGACTCATGCCCCGGCCTCCGGTGCGAGAATCATCGTGCAACACAAGCCCGCTGGTTTGGCTGTGCTGGTGACCCCCTGGAATTACCCTGCGGCAATGGGGACGCGGAAAATCGCCCCGGCACTCGCTGCCGGCTGTGCTGTCATCATCAAGCCAGCAGCCGAGACGCCCCTGACCATGCTGGCACTGATGCCCCTGCTCGAAGAGGCCGGTGTTCCGCCGGGGCTCGTCAACGTGCTGCCCACCAACCATCCTGCAGAAGTAGTCGACCATATGTTGCACGACCCGCGTGTGCGTGTCGTGTCGTTTACCGGTTCAACGGCGGTTGGCCGCAAACTGCTCAAGGCGGCTGCGGATCAGGTGTTGACCCCGGCTATGGAGCTCGGGGGCAATGCCCCCGTTATCGTGTTCGAAGACGCTGATATGGATACTGCGATTGAAGGTGTGATGCTGGCGAAGATGCGCAACCTTGGCGAAGCCTGCACAGCGGCCAATCGGGTCTATGTGCACAAGAACGTTGCTGAAGCATTCACCAAACGCATTACAGAGAGAATGTCTGCGCTGAAGATCGGAAATGGTATCGACCCTGATGTCGACGTGGGTGCACTGGTTAACCTGAGCACGCTCGAGAAAGTAGAGGGCTTTGTGCATGACGCGGTCGAAAAGGGCGCGAAGGTAGAATGCGGTGGGCGTCGACTGGAAGGCAAGGGTTTCTTCTTCCCGCCCACGGTGCTCTCCAATGTGTCGGAAGATGCCGACTGTGTTCACGATGAGATCTTTGGGCCGGTTGTGGCGATCCAGACATTTGAAGACCAGGAAGACGTTATTCGCCGAGCCAATGATACAGAGTATGGGCTCGTCGCCTATGTCTTCTCCTCGGACATGAGGCGGGCAATGCATGTTTGCGAACGCCTGGACTATGGCATGGTGGGCCTGAATCGTGGTCTTGTCAGCGACCCTGCAGCGCCCTTTGGGGGCAGCAAGCAATCAGGCCTGGGGCGCGAAGGTGGCCATGAAGGCATGCTGGAGTTCATGGAAACCCAGTACATCTCTGCTACCTGGTAAACGGACGAGGGTTATCGAATGCACAAAGTAGTAGCCTCACCGAGCGTTCGAGCGCGAGCACGCAGCTTATCGATCGATCTGCAAGCGCTCGCTGATCGCCTGGGCAGAACACAACTGACCATGGACGACCTCAATAGTCCTCAGACAACGGAGCGACCAGTGAACGATTACAGCAGCTATTGGGATATCGAACACAGTCAATATGGGCCGGTGGAAGCCCATAAGACATCAAGATTCGACCGCGTTGCGGGCAACAATCTGACCGCTGCCAATGTGGTTATACCTCAGGTGACTCACCACGATGAAGTGGACGCCAGTCAGCTGGAAATGGTTCGCGCTCAGTATAAAGCCGAATCCAAAGCGCGTGGCGTGAAACTGACAACGCTTCCCTTTTTTGTAAAAGCGCTGGCTGTTTCATTGCGCAAGTTTCCCAAATTCAACTCATCACTGAGCCCGGATGGAGAAACGCTCTACCTGAAGGATTACATTCATGTTGGTATTGCGGTAGATACCGAGCATGGATTGATGGTGCCCGTTATTCGGGATGCCGACAGGAAAGGGCTTTGGCAAATTGCAGAAGAGATTGTCGACCTCGCCACCAGGGCCAAGTCGAGAAAACTGGTTCCTGAAGAAATGGGCGGCGCCTCAATGACCATTACCAACCTTGGCGGAATAGGGGGCACCAGCTTCAGCCCCATCGTTAATCCGCCAGAGGTTGCCATTCTGGGCATTACAAGAATGCAGCATCAACCGGTTTGGAATGGTGAAGCCTTTGTCGCTACGCCTATGGTTCCGCTCGACCTGAGCTATGATCACCGGGTTATCAACGGTGCCGATGCGGCACGTTTTCTGAGTGAATATGCACGCAGCCTGGCCGATATTCGTTTGCTCCTGGTCTGAGTGACAGGCTGCCCGTGACAGGCACAAACCAAAAAGCCGCGAGGGCCTTGCGCACTTTGCGGCTTTTTTGCACCTCACAAGACACCCTAAGATCTGAGGCGTTTGCCTGCCAGGGTTTGCGGGCGCATCTGGTATCTGCAACTACTGCGCGTCGCGCACCAGGCGCACGCGACGGTTGTAGGATTTGCGTCCCCAGTAGCCGTAACCGTCATTGAAGTCCACAAACCATGCAAGGTCCGGGTTTCTGACAGAAATCGAGGCGGACCAGAACAGAAGCGCCGGGGTGCCCGGAAAGACCGCTTGATTGATCGACGGTTTGACCCTGCACACTTCCACAATAGTGCGCAGTTCCTGGATCTCGGGGAGGCGCCATTCCGCATCATTCTCGGCCAGTTGCACGGCGTCCTGCCATGAGTAGCCCCCAGCAGTGCCAACGCAGGCTGAATTGCTCCAGCTCATGCCCAGTGGACAGCGTTGCCACTCCAGCCCTGTGGGTTCGTGGCGCACCACGGAGCCATTGTCGAACGCGGTGAACGCACTAGACGGCGTTCTCTCACTGAGATTGGAAACGCAATCCCCAGCGGCCGACGAGATGTCAGCCAGCACAGGCAGTGCCACCATGGACCCAAACAAAGCCGGTGCTATACGAAACATTCGCAGGATATTCATGACAGAGACACTCCCGGATTATCCAGTGGCCATCAAGAGACACTGAGCGCATTGCGAGACGCGATGCGACAGAACCGACCAGAATCATCGGGTCGGTTCCATGTCTCGGGATCGCCTTACTGCATGATCATGCCGCCATCGATCATCAGCAGCTGACCGGTCATGTAGTCCGAGTCCTTGGCTGCAAGGAAGGACGCCGTTCCAATAACGTCTTCCGGATACGAATAGCGTTTCATCAGAATCATGTTCTCGGCGAGCTTGTCCATTGATTCACCCTGCTTGTCGAACTTGCCGATGTTGACCAGGTCCTTGTCCAATTGCTCCCACAGTTCCGTGCGCACGACGCCCGGACCGTACCCGTTGACGGTGATGTTGTGGTCCACCAGCGCTTTGGCCCCGCCATTGATCATGGCCAGTACAGCATGCTTGCTGCAGGAGTAGGGCACCACATCATCGAACGCCTGACGCGACAAAATGGACCCGACATTGATGATCTTGTAGGGGCCGTTCTCCTTGCCCTGATCGATCATCTGGCGGGCGGCCTCCTGCATCCCGATCAAGGTGCCGAGCGCATTGACGTCCATGATCTGCTGCCAGTTCTCTTCCGTGATATCCATGAACATCAGTGGTTTGTTGATGCCGGCGTTGTTGACCATGACATTGAGGCTGCCAAACGCCTCTACAGTGGCAGCAACAGCGGCTCGCATCTGAGCACGGTCGGTCACGTTGAGATTGGCCGCAATGGCACGACCACCGTCCTTGCTGTTGATGCGGGCTGCTACTTCCTCACAGCCCTCAACATTCAGGTCTGCCACGCACACGTTGGCCCCCTGAGCAGCGTAATCTTCAGCCACGGCAGCACCCATGCCGCGTGCAGCACCAGTGATCAAGCAGTTTTTACCCTTTAGTCTTGTTTTATCCATTGGGATATCACCTTTTCCTCTTTGATTTATCTTGTATTTGTAAGGCGCCCATCAACATTGTCCGTATGGCATGTATCAGAGGCCCCTGTTTCGATAATCGACCAATAAAGTCATCAACTCAAACGTTGCCAGTATGAATAAAATCCACTCTGGATTTTTTTGTTTGCTTTGCGAAAGCCTGCTCATGGCGGGTGTTCCGCGCATATTCAGACTTTTAGTTGACCCAGCTGACCGTCCAGCTTTTGCGCCAATTCACCGACTCGCCCGCTTGCCTCATTCACAGATCGGGATAACGTCAGCAGGTGTTGCCCGGCTTCATTGATTTGCGACATGCTGCGATTGATCTCCTCGTTCACTCGGTTTTGTTCTTCTGCGGCACTGGCGACCTGGGTGGCGCGTTCAGAGATGGACTCTATGCTGTCTGCCACCGTCTGAAATTTGTCATTGGCCTTGATGGCTTCATCCGCTGTCTGTTTCGACCGGCGGGAGGAGCGGTCAATTTCCGTGACCGTGCTTTTGACCTCTTGATGCAGGTCCTCTATCAGGTTCTCGATTTGCTGGGTGGAGTCCCGTGTTCGCGCCGCCAGGCTGCGGACTTCGTCCGCTACCACGGCGAAACCGCGCCCTTGCTCTCCGGCACGGGCGGCTTCGATGGCTGCGTTCAGGGCCAACAGATTGGTCTGCTCGGCAATGCCCTGAATAACCTCGATGATGTTGGAAATGTTGTTGCTGCTGGCCGATACTCGGCTGATGCGCTGGCTGATTTCGGTCATGTCTTCCGCGACTGCCGTCACCTCACTCAGCGTGCGCTCGAAGGCTTCTCTGGCTTCGACCAGGGAGACCGTGGACGCTTCCGTTTCCTGCGCGTTATCGAGCGACAGCCGCGACACCTCATCGGCGGTTGTGCTCATCTGCTCCATGGCCGTGACGATGCTGTGCACTTCCTCCTGCTGCGCGTTAGTTGCCTGCTGTGTGCTGTTGGCGGCCTCGATCAGTGCATTACCCTGTTCGACCAGCGCATCCGCATGGGACTTGGATGAAGTGATCATGCTGCGAAGCTTTGCTGTGAAGTTGTTGAACCCCTCGGAGACGGTGATCAGTTCACGGTGACGGTCCATGTTAAGGCGCCGCGTGAGATCCCCCTTGGCGCCAGCCAGTTCGGCCACACGTTGGCCCATCATGGCGAGGGGGCGTGTGGTGTAGGACAGCCAGAAGCTCATGACCAGCAGTGCCAGCACCAGCATCACGAGCCCCAGCGCTGCCATCTGAAAGGCTGTGGACTGATAGCCTTGCGTCAGTTCGGCCTGCAGCTCATCCACTGCCGACAGGGCCAGGGCCTCGGGAACCGTAATGGCGACAGACCAGTCTCCCAGCTCCTGACCTGTGGAAACCGGAGCCTGTGCCAGAAGCCGGTTGTCCGACAGCAGTGCACCGGTGTCGTCGTTCAGACGCTGCGCGACCTCGGGGTCGGTAGCGTCAAGTCTGGTTTCTCCGGGTTCGATAGCCGGGTCGCTGCTCGCTACTAGTTGTCCGCCCGGGCTGACCAGATAGATGCGGCTGGCACCTTCAAACACTGAGTCTGCAAGTGATTCGATATGATCCTGCAAATGATTCAGGGCCAGATCCGCCCCGACCACACCCCGGAATTCGTCCTGTACCAGCACAGGTGTTGTCAGGGCGATAATGGCCTGCTCTGTCTCCAGATCATTGAATGGCTCCGTGACGCACACTGACGCAGTGTCCAGACTGCACAGATACCATTCACCGACCCGCACGCCCGGCGCGAGCTCTGTCATGTCGTACTTGAGCTCGGCATCAGTGACATTGGCTTCTGTCACCAGCCCTTCTGCATCGCGGCGCCAGTGCACGGCCAGGGTGCCGGAGTCGGAAGAGTGGTTCCAACTGCCACGGAAAAAGCGGTCATTGCCGTCATAGGCGTTTTCTTCAAAATGGATAAAGAGTGACTGCAGGCGTGGCTGCGAAGTCAGCGTGTCGCGCGCCATACGCATGATGATGCCGCGGTCCATCGGGATTCTGAGTTCCTCACTGTCGACGTTTACGGCGGTACCCGACAGCAACGCGGCCATGACACCAGTGACATCGAGTGTGCCGGTAAACTGGCTCTCGACTTCTGACGCCACGGAATTGGCTATTTCCTGCAAGCTCTGCAGCGTCATCGTCTCCATAGACTCGGCCGATCGCTGAATCGCTGATTCACCGCTGGCGCGCATGGAATTGACGCTCTGCAGAATAAGAAAGCTGGTGGCAATCACCAGCATTATGGCAACGCCCAGCGTAAGTTTTAGCCGCAATGACCAGGCTTTCATGTCTGACCTCACTCTTGTTATTGTATGAGGTGATTCAGTCCTTCAGCGGACCATTGAGTCACGGAAAAAAACAGGGGCAACGAAGTGCCCCCCAATGAGCACCGCAACACATGACGACGCAGGTACTTCGCAGTACCGCTCACAACAGTTTTCAGGCCTCCTCAAAACGTCTATCGGTCACCATTTGTAAATACTCTTGTGCCTCGGTGCGCAAACACAGGAGTGCGCCCGATCTGGCAGTTCATGACAGCTGACCCTCATTGTCGGTAATAGTCAGACCGGTAATGGCCTGTATCAATCCATCTTCAGTCACTTGCTCGGCATTGAACTCTGCCGTGATGCGGCCGTCGTACATGGCGACAATGCGATTGCTGACTGTCAGCACTTCGGGCATTTCGGAGGAAATCACCAGAATCGCATAGCCGGACTTGGCCAGTTCCTTGATGAGTGCATGTATTTCGGCCTTGGACCCAACATCGATACCCCGCGTGGGTTCATCCAGAATCAGTAGCTTCGGGTGCGTCGACAGCCACTTGCCAATAACGATTTTCTGCTGGTTGCCCCCACTGAGATTGCTGACTTTTTGCTGCGCGCTTGGTGTCTTTATTTTCAGACGGTCGTGATAACGCTGAAACACCTTGGCTTCGGCCCTGCCGCTCATGAACCCCCAGCTGTTCAGGTTTTTCAGATTGGACAGACTCATGTTGTCACGACAGCTCAGCACGGGAATCAGCCCCTGTTCCTTGCGACTCTCAGGCACCAGGGCGACGCCCAGCCGCACGGCATCGGTCGGTGACTTGACCTGCACGAGCTTGCCTTCGATTCGGATTTCGCCGGACTTGGCCGCCCGAACACCAAAAATGGTGTCGGCCACTTCGGTGCGCCCCGCGCCTATCAGGCCGTACATGCCGACGATTTCACCGGCGCGCACGGTCAGGTTTATATCGTGATACTTGCCGGGGAGGCTCAGATTCCTGATTTCCAGCACCTGCTCACCGAATTCAGTTGGCTTGGCGCTGTTGTCCCGTTCCAGGCTGCGGCCGATCATCATCTTGGTTACCAAGTCTTCGTCCGTGTCAGCCGTATTGACCGTGCCCTGATAAGCCCCGTCCCGCAAAACCGAGATACGCTGGGACAGGGTGAATATCTCGTCCATACGGTGGGAGATGTAGACAATACCGACACCCTTGTCCTTCAAGTCATTGATGACCTTGAACAGAACCGGTTTTTCATGATCGGTCAGTGAAGCCGTCGGCTCATCGAAGATGACCACCTTGGGTGTGAACACCAGCGCACGGCCAATCTCCACCATCTGCTTGTTGGCAATGGACAGCCCACCCACCATATCACTGGACTTGAAGCTGCAATTCAACTGCTGCAATATCGCGTCAGTCTTCTGCCGCAGCAGCTTCCAGTCGACCCGATTGAATGCCTTCTTCGGAAGACTTCCCAAAAAGATGTTTTCTGCCACAGTCAGGTCATCGACCAGGGACAATTCCTGGTGAATCAGCAGCACACCCTTGTGCTTGGCGGCCATGGGCGTATCAAATTGTTCCGTTTGTCCGGACAGAACGATACTGCCTTCTTCCGGCTGATATTTGCCAGCCAGGACCTTCATCAACGTGGATTTGCCGGCCCCGTTCTCTCCCACCAGTGCATGAACTTCTCCTGGACGTACATCGAAGCTGACATCATTCAGAGCTACTACGCCGGGAAAGCGTTTGGTGATGTTCTGCAACGCCAATACGGGGTGAGTCTGATCCGGCTTCTCGATTGTTTCGTTTGTTTCGACGGGTTGTGCGGTCATGCTGCAGCCTCCCTTCCCGCTTTGCTTCGGGTTGTGTACTGGTCCAGCATAAGCACCGTGATCAGGATCGTGCCCATGATGACCAGAACGTAGAACGAAGGTACCTGCAAAAGATTCATGCCATTGCGCAGAATGCCAATGGCGAGTACACCACCCAGAGTGCCGATAATACTTCCCGAGCCCCCGGCAATTTTGGTCCCGCCCAGCACCACCGCGGTGATGGTCCACAGTTCGTAGTCACGCCCCAGATTGGGGGTGGCTGCACCCATCTGCATGGACAGAGTGATTCCGGCCAGCGCGGCGAAGAAGCCGACGATCATGAAGTTGATGACCATGTGTCGACCCGCCCGGATCCCTGAATCGAGCGCCGCCTCAATATTACTGCCGACGGCGTAGGTGTCACGTCCGTGCACCGTTCGCGTCAGAATCAGGTGCATCAACAGGGCGAATCCGAGGAAGATGATGGCCAGGGTGGGAATTCCGGCGAAGGTGCTCGTGCCGAAATCGGAGTAGGAAAAATCCATGGCAAAGTAGGACTGTTCCTCTGTATACACGAACACCAGGCCCCGTACACCTTGCATGGCGCCCAAGGTGACGATGAACGCATTGACACCGGTCTTCCAAACGATCATGCCGTTGAGAAACCCCAAGGCAGTGCCGGTGGCCAATGCGATCAGGATGGCCATTGGAATACCGACATATTGCTGAAGATCTACCGCCAGCACAGCAGACAAGGCCACAACGGCGCCGACCGACAGATCAATGTTGCCGTTGATCATGACGTAGGTCATGCCCAGTGCGATCAGGCCAATGGTGGAGGTCTGAATCAGAATGTTGAAGAGGTTGCTCGCCGTGAAGAAGTATTCGGACATGAAACCGAAAAAGACCAGCAAAACAATGACAAACAACCAGATTGGCTGCACGCGTCTTATCATGGATAGTATTGTTGAATTCATTATTCCCACCAGATCAAGAATGCGTTGTGAACAGTTTTTTGCGCTGGTTGGCCAGATCCATCCAAACCGCAACAATAATAACCACCCAGGTAACCAGCCACTGGGTGTAGTAGGGCTGTCCCATCAGCAAGAGGCCGTTCTGGATAAATCCGAGAATGAGCACTCCGATGACGGTTTTCCAGATGCCGCCGGAGCCGCCCAGCAAGCTGGTGCCGCCCAGAATGACCCCGGCCAGGACCAGCAGTTCGTACCCCTGGCCCACGTTGTTCTGTGACCCCATCACGCGGGATCCGAGGATCAGGGCCGCACAGGCGACACAGAAGGCAGAAATCAGATAGGTACTGAAGACCATTCGGTTGCTTCGAATACCGGAATAAAGTGAGCCGACAGGGTTGCCACCAATGGCAAAAACCTTGCGTCCGTAGCTGGTCATTTTCAGAATCACATGCATGATCGCGGCGAGCAGAAAGAACATGACAATCGGTGTTGCAATGCCCATTACCGAGCCACGACCAAAAAACCCGAACCAGGTGGGCCGGTTGGTGATATCCACATTCTGTCCGCCGGTGTAGATCAGCGTTATGCCCTGAATGGCAGAGAGCATGGCCAATGTCACAATGAGCGAATTCAGCTTCAGATACCCGATCAGCACTCCGTTGACGGCACCCAGCAGGAGTGTGAAAAAGAACATCATGGGAATGGCCAGTTCCGGACCCACCTTGTCATGCAGATCAACCACCAGCACGGTGGCAAACGACAGCATTGAGCCTACTGACAAATCGAGATTGCCCCCGATGACCACCACAGTCACGCCGATTGCTATGACGCCGATAATCGAGGCCTGCCGCAGAACCGACATGACGTTACCGGTTGTGAGAAATCGCTCGGAGAGGAGCGAAAAGCCGAGCAGGAACAAGATGAACACCAGCAGAATGCCGTGCTGTGTCAAGAAGGCGAGGATCTTCTCCCGGCTGAAAAAGGGAGACAAGGTCTCCCAGGCAATGACAGGCTTGGTCGCCATAATACAGATACCCCGAATGATGACCTGATTTTGTAATTGTTGGACATTTTCTGCGCGAATCATGAGCGCCGTATACCAACTTGGGTACACGACGCTCATCTGCCAATCAGAAGACCGGCTTGTCAAACTCGTGCATATTGTCCTGAGTGATCTTCGGAGTATCGAAGTAGTTCAGGAAGGGCACCTCTTCGCCGTTTGCCACGGCAATGGCGGTTGCCAGCGCGTTGCGGGCATCTTCCACCGGCGACTGGTAAACGGAACCCCAGTAGTTGCCTTCTTCCATCGCCTCGTAGCCGACTGCAAAGTTGGTAGCGCCCACAAAGATGATTTCGTCGGCACGGTTGGCTGCCAGCGCCGCATTGAGTGCACCCACACCCATGTTGTCATCACCGGAATAAACGCCGTCGATGCGATCATACTTGGTGAGGAAGTTTTCCATCACACTCTGAGAGCGCTCACGGTTCCAGTTGCCGGGTTGAGTTTCCATCAGGGTCACACCCGGGCACATTTCAGCCAGACGCTCTTCGAAGCCCTGGGCGCGCTCCATGGCGGTGGTATATCCGGGCTGTCCGGCGATCTGAACGATTTCACCCTCGCCGCCCAGAGCGTCACACATCATCTCTGCAGAGTAGGCACCCTGAGTGATATTGTCCGGGCCCGAGAATGACTGGATATAGTCGAACCCGGCGTCTGCGATCTGGGAGTTGGTGACCACCACAGGGATCCCTGCACTGTGCGCTTGACGCACAGCAGGCACCACTGCCTGGCCATCAGTCGGCCAGATGATGATCGCATCGACTTGCTGTTGAATCAGGTCCTGCATTTGACCGATCTGACGAGCCACATCACCACCGGCATCCAGCACGATGGTCTCGACGTCGGGGTTTTCTTCTGCAGCCTCGATGAAGGCGCGCTCGTAAGTTGTCTGATAGCTGTCCACGCCAACATTGTTTTGTGTGATGCCAATGCGAAGTGACTGTGCATTCACACTCGCAGACGCGACCAGCATAAGTCCCAGGCTCAATGGAATCAGTTTTTGGTTAGTCATAGCACTTTCCTGTATTGTATTTGTTGTTAAACACATTGCGTCATTGGATAGGGCCTTCGACGCAATGATTTCGATAGTAGGTTTCACTCCGCTGAACCGGCAAGCAATCCGCTGCTGAATAATATCCATATTGGATATTCTACTTGCTCTCCCAGGCAGTGATTTTTCGTGCCACACAGTCATTTCTGAAAGCCTGCCTTTACATACGGTGTGCCAATGGGCAAAGATCAGATCGTCCACATTGGTTATTCAGGTGAGTTATGTCTCAGAATCAACCCGAAGGGCCTTATGATCTGCTGTCCTCCCGGCCCCAGGCCGATATTTCGAATACCGAATTGGCCCGGCTGATACGCTTCGTCGAGCAATTCGAGTCCGAGTCGGAAGCAGCGTTGTCCATGAAATCAGGCTATCGGGAGTTGCGCATGATGGTGCATCTGATGCGCAATCATCTGGAGGGCCGTCTGACTACTCCGACCTCCCTTGCAGCAGCCAGCGGCTTGTCCTATGGCACTGCCATGCGAGGGATAGACAGTATTATAGAACGCGGGCTGATTGTTCGGCGCCCCAGGACACGAACAGGCAAGACATTTTCGCTGCACCCCTCGGATACGTTGATCAATGACTGGCAGGATTTCGCGCAACGCATCAAGACAATGATCGGCACGGCATTTGGTTTCCCGGACAGCGACGTTGGCGCCGGCTTCTTCTTTGGCGCTTCACTGCAGAGCGCGAAGATAATACCGCCACCGACCGTGCTGTCACGGCAACTGGAGCTGAGCGGCCAGTTGCGCATGTTGTTGCATGCGGACCCGACCTTCATGTCCATGCACAACCTCAAAAAACAGATCGAGAATATTTTCGGCACGCCGATCCGCAACAAAGCCCTGTCAATTGACCGATTGCACGACGAGATACGGGCCAATGCGGCCCTGGCTGAATCCAAATATGACATCATTGCGTGCGACCTGCCCTGGTTCGGTGAACTGGCGTCGCAGGATATTCTGCTGCCCCTGGATGACCTGTACGCCGAAGGCAAGCATGACCTCTCGGACTTTCACCCTGAAGCGCTTACCAGCGCCAGCTATGAAGGAAAGCAATACGGTATACCCGTGCAGCCGTCACCCGAATTGCTATGCTATCGGGAAGACATCTTTCGTGAAGCCGGACTGAATCCACCGCACACCATCGAGCAGACTGTCGAAGCCGCAAAACGTTTGAACAGTCCGTCGCGTGGGGTACATGGTATTGCCTGGAATGGCGCGCGCGGCACCCCACTCGGCCACTCTTTCCTGATGATGATGTCGGCCTTTGGTCAGCCGATTCTCAATCTGGAGCGCAGGCACCTGGGTTATTCCTACAGCAAGCTGAAAGCGGACAACTGGCGCCCCATGTTTCAGTCCGAGGCTGCCGAGATGACGCTGGAGTACATGAAGGCCTTGCTGCCGTACTCACCCAGAGGGACACTCGACATGTCCTGGTATGACAGGGCCCAGGTGTATGCTTCAGGGCGTGTTGCCATGGCCTATTGCTACAGCATACTGGCGCCGCTTTTCGAGCTGGACAAATCCTCTCCAGCCTTTGGCCATACCGGTTATCTGCCGCATCCGCATGGCCCTGGAGGCTCACCCATCGCCCCGCTTGGCGGCTATGCACTGGCCATACCGGCCAATGTTGCGCCGGAGCGCAGAAGCGCCATATGGACCGCGATGAAAACCCTGACCTCTGCCGGCCTGAGCAAGCTCTACATTACCAACGGCAGCGTGGTCAGTGCCCGTTTCAGTGTCAGCAGAGATCCTCAGGTGGCACAGGTGTCCCCGGTGATCAGCATTGTCGACAAACTGGCCAGGCAAGACCAACTGCAAGCCTGGCCAAGACCCCCGGTACCGGAAATCAACCAACTGGTACAGATTGCCGGAGAAGAAGTTCATGACGCCTTGTCTGGTAAATCCACCGTTGCCGAAGCACTGAAGAAAGCCCAGAACAGAGCCGATCAGTTGATGCGGGACAATGGGCGGTACAAGTAACTGAGGGATAGAGTGGTGCCCGACATGAACGATGCAACGACAGTGAGTTACGACCTTTATCTTTTCGATCTCGATGGAACCATCAGCGACCCGATTCTGGGCATTGGTCGCTCCTTCAACTATGCGCTCACTCACTTTGGTTACGAGCCCCTGAGCAATGATCAGATTGGCCCCTGCATCGGCCCGCCGCTGGATACGTCGTTCGCGCGGATTACCGGGACCGAGTCGCAGGCTGAAGTGCTTGAGCTGGTTGCGAAATACAGAGAGCGCTATGCGGAGATCGGGTTCGCGGAGAATACGCTGTATCCGGGTGTGAAAGAGGTGCTTGAAACCTTGTATGAACGCGGCACAAGAATGGCAGTTTGTACGTCCAAACGCAGGGATTTTGCTGAGCGCATCCTTGAGCGCTTCGAACTGGCACACCTGCTCAACTTTGTGGACGGTGGGGACGTCGGCATCGAGAAGTGGCAGCAGATTGCAGCCATGCGGGAGGACGGGCGACTGACTGGTAGTGCCCTGATGATTGGGGACCGTGCGGTAGACCTGGAGGCAGCCCGCAGAAATGACATTGTGGGTGGTGCGGTGCTGTGGGGATATGGCTCTGTTGAAGAGCTGCAGTCAGAGTCGCCCGGGCACTGGTTCCGCTCGCCGAAGGACTGGCTGGCAGTGCGTTGCGAAGATTTTCAGGTATAATTCCGGTCGTCCGGCTCAATGCCGGCAGCGTTCTCAGGGCGGGGTGAAATTCCCCACCGGCGGTATCTGACGTAGTCAGGATGAAAGAGATCGCGAACCACCTGATAATTGCCGCGCTTGCGCGGTCGTTGTTGCGTACTCGCGCGCCCTGATTCTGGTCAACCAATGTCATTGCGACTTGCAAGGAAACCCATGAATCAGTCTACCAATACCCGCAACACCTCTGTGGCCGTGATTTCGGCGTCCTGGCACGCCGATATTGTCAATCAGGCCAGCACCACCATAGAAACCGAACTTAAGCTTACCGGCACTGATGTTCTGGTTGAACACATCCGAGTGCCAGGTGCCTATGAAATCCCGCTGCATGCCAAGCTGCTCGCCCAGACGGGCCGTTATGACGCCATCATTGCCTGTGCTCTGGTGGTGGACGGCGGCATCTACCGGCATGATTTTGTGGCTCAGGCGGTAGTCGATGGCCTGATGCGTGCTCAGCTTGATACCGAAGTACCGGTATTCAGTGTGGTACTGACGCCGCATCATTTTCACGAGCATGATGAGCACCTGCAGTATTTCAGGGAGCATTTTGTCAAAAAGGGCAGGGAAGCAGCGCGCGCCTGCCAGGAAACGCTGACCAGTCTCAGAGCCATCACCGGATAAGTGAGCTGGGATGACAATTCAGCCCACCCGCGCAGTTGCCGGGTGGCGGACGCAGCGCGCGCTATGTGATTGCTTCGGAGTCGTGAATCATGAATGAATATATCGAACACCTGCAAGAAGTCTTCGCGCACTTTGGGCCGGTGAGCGCTCGCAAGATGTTTGGCGGCTATGGCCTGTATCACGACGGCGTCATGTTCGGCCTGGTGGCCGACAACACCCTCTACCTGAAGGTAGATGCGATCAACAAGCCTGACTTTGAACAGCTAGGGCTGGGCCCGTTCGAATACAACAAGAACGGCAAGCTGATGAAGATGTCCTACTATCAGGCACACGAGGAAATCATGGACGACCTCGAACTGGCCGCCCAGTGGGCAAGAAGCGCCCATGAAGCCGCGCTCCGGTCGCGAAAGTGATATCAATACCAGCCAGGCCTAGAGGCCCTCACCCGGTGTGAAATCCGGAATGGGTGAAGAGACATCGATAATGCCGCCCTCGGGGCTCTCTAACACCAGGCGGCGCTGGCCGTAGAAGGTGTCTTCCGGCTCCTTGAGTACCGTGAATCCCCGTTCCCGAGCCATTCGGAACACGGCGCCAGCATCCTCGACAACAAACGTCGTAAAAAAGCCCCCGGACTGAGGTTTGACGCCAGTCGGCAGCATGTCGCTGTCGGCACTGAGGATGCCCAGTTCGAGCTGACGTCCAGGTGAGATCAGATGCACGAACCAGTCGCTGTCATAGTCGACCTGAAAATCGAACAGGGTGGTGTAATACGCCTTACTGTTTTCCAGATTATCTGACAGCACATTCAGCAGCAGTCGGTTGATGGCTTCCATCGGGTTTCTCCGGGTCAGTGTTTGACCACAGCTTAGGGCTTTTTGCTGCGCCTTGATTGGAAAAAAGCGACCTCTCTGCCTTCACGTCGCCATCGTATGTCCGGTTTCAGGCCCTTGAAGTAGTCTCCGGGTGTTGTGCCGGACAGGCTGCGAAACTCATTGCTGAGATGGGACTGGTCGTAATAGTCCCCCCGGGTCGCAATGTCCGAGAGGGCGGGGGCCGGGTCGGACTGCATGGCGAGTTGCAGGCGCAGGATGCGCACCAGCTGTTTTGGGGTGTAACCCGTGTAGCGCTTGACCTGGCGTTGCAGATGGCGACTTGAAATGGTCGACGGGTGACTCAGGGCTTCGAGTTCGTCAGCGTCAGAGGCACTGAACAGTTGTCTCAGAAGTCCAATGACCTGTGGCTCTCTGGTCGACCGCCGGGCAAACAGGGGACTGAGCAGGTTCTGAACCAGCGCCAGCCTGTGTTCATTCCGGTCGACGCTGGCCATAGTCGCGGCCAGTTCCTTTGCCGGCTCCCCAAGCAGGTCTCCCGGGGCGAAATATCGATCAATGAAATCAGGCCCTTCAATGCCTGTCAGGTAGGGGATGCTGAAGGGGTAGAGGCAAACACCGAACAGCCCGAAATCCTCGCTGAGGCGATAGGTCAGGCTGGTGGTGGTCTGGGCAATCAGGGCGGACTTGAGTTGCTGGCTGCACTGGCTCGGGTCGGCCTGGCGACAAAAGCCACCGCGAAAAGCGAAGATCAGTTGCGTGCAGCCATCGACCGGAGTTCGGTGGAAATAGGGATCCTCTGCTGATGCGCGACCTTCGAATACCCAGATAAACTTGATGAAAGATTGCAGGTCGGCAGGCGGGGCAAGGAACTCAAAGTTGTCTATCATGTGGTTGTCCTTACCCATGAAGAAAGTGTTTTAAGGGCTTTGTTACCCCTGCCAGGAGCACTTGTTCAGTATCACATCATCGGTCATAGATGTGGCCCTGTTCTCGAATCTGATCAATCAGTGGCTGGCGCCACAAGTCGAGGTCGAACTTTTCACTCAGCACATAAAGCTCGAATTCGTCGGTTGCTGTGCCGGCGGACCAGAGCCGTTGTCCTCCGGTCAGGATCTGGTACTGCATGACGGTCGAGGCGGCTCGCAAATCCACGAGATCCAGATCGATATCCAGCTCATTGGCCAGTTTGTTGCCCAAATCCCAGAGCGTGACCTTCTCGACATAGCCCGCTACCAACACGGCCAGGTCCAGGTCGCTGTCAGGCCCTGCATTCTGTTTTGCCTGGCTTCCGAAACTGTAGATTCCCATCAGCCCGGGCAACGCCTGGCGCAGCCTATTGCAGATGATGGGTGCTGATTTCTCTGGGTTTATCACAGGCATGCCAAGGTCAGATAAGTGCATCAAAGCGTCAGGCAACTGTACCTGCTGCTATGAGTTTAGGCAATTGAAGCGCACTGCTCCTGATCTGCCACGACCAATCCGAATAGGCTGAAGAATCAGGTCTTCCAGAAAGGCTTGTTGGCCTCACGACGCAGCTCCCCGGTTGCGATGCCCACATCTTTTTCCGTGCGGGCCACATCCATCTCCTGCAGTTCCATGCGCAAGCGCGACCGAACGCTGTGGCGCCAGCGCCAAACCCTGAGGGTCGCCCTGACACGCTGCGAAAGTGGCTCCGCAGTTTTGGCCTGTAAGCCACTACTGTCCCGTAAGTTCTCCATTAGGTTGTCCTCCATAAAATATGAATTGAGGCAGGCCTGTAATTGCCATTAAACTGCTCTATAGTGGCTTGTGCCATCAGTCTTTATTGAAGGGGGCGTTCGTATAAAATGAACATAAAGCTGGATAAGCTGCGCTCGTTCGTGCTCGTTGCCGATGAGGGCAACCTGACTCGAGCCGCCAAACGAAGGCACACCACGCCCTCGGCCGTCAGCGAACATTTGCGGCAACTGGAAGACCAGTTCGGCCTGACCCTGTTTGACCGCTCCAGCCGAGGCATGGAACTCACACCGGAAGGCCGAAAACTGCTGCCACCAGCTCGCCAGGCACTGATGCAGATCGCTGAGCTGGACGAGATTGCCCGCCAACTGCGCTGTGAAGCACCAACCACACTGGTGTTGGGTCTGAATGCGCCGCCGGAGTACCTTAAGGTCGATCAGTTGTTGCGTCGGGTGGCTCAGGAAGTGCCCGAAGCCAGACTGGAACTGGTCACCAGTAATTCCTATCTGATCACCGATCAGGTGCGCGAGGGTAAAATGGACTTGGGCTTCATGTACGGCACCCCTGCGCACGAAGCGGTTAAGGCCATTTATCTGGCGGATATCGAGTTCTGTGTGGTCGGCCCGCCCGACAGCGAACTGAGTGCTCTGCCGCCCGACCCGGAAAAGCGTCGCGCTCTGCCCTGGATATGGGCATCCGACAAGTGTCCGATAACGCACTTGATGCCCAACATCATTGGCTTCGAGCGCGAACAGACGCGGGTGGTGTCCGATTCCGAAGACGAGCATGTCACACTGTCAATGATCAGGGCCGGCCTGGGGTACGGTGTGGTGGAAAGAGAGATGTCACAGCACTGGGCTGACCGGGGCAGCGTGCGCATCCTGACAGACCCGCCCATCAGGACTGCTCTCAACCTGGTGGTGCGCCCTGATAGCCGGGAACACAAGCTGATAGCCGCCATCATCGAAGTGGTTCACGGGCTCTGGCAAGACCAGGGCACGACGGCCCCGGAAACGTCGCCGGAATCGGACCTATTGGCCCGCACCTTCATCCAGAAATGACAACACCGCCTTTGCCACCAGCGCCGGCACCTCTCGGTGGGGAAAGTGGCCTATGCCGGGCAGCAGGGTGCGTTGGTAGCGGCCGCTGAAAAAGTGTTCCTTCCGGGCAGAGCTGTCAGGGTGGTTGCAGGTGTCCGTGTCGCCGTGCAAAACGAGGGTAGGGACGTCCAGCACCGGTGCCGGGTTCAGGCTGACCTCATCACCATGATAGTAGGGCATGCCCGTTTCGAATCCCCAGCGGTGGCGGTAGGAGTGCAGTACGACATCCGACCATTCCGGGTTTCTGAACGCTTGCTGGGCTTGCTGAAAGTCGGCTTCTGTATACCATCCGGCGGGCGACCAGGTATCCCACATCATGCGGGTAAAGGCCTCGCGATCCTGCCGCACGGTGTGCGCCCCCCGTTCCGTCGCCATATACCAGTGATACCAGTAGTTGCGCACCTGAACCAGCGACAGCTTTTGCTGCGGATCATTGGTGCCATAACCCACCGACATCATCACCAGATGGCGGGCAACACCGGGCACAAGGCCGCAGGCGTTGCTCGCCGCTCGCGCGCCCCAGTCGTGCCCGATGAGCACAGGCTTGTCCAACTGCAGGGTGTCAATGAACTCAAGCAGGTCTCGGCCCAGTGCCGCGAGCTGGCCTCCGCGTCGGTCCGCCGAGCGAATGGAGGTGGGGCCAAAACCACGCAATGCCGGCGCCAGGACTCGATATCCCGCATCAGCCAGCTTTTCCGCAACGCCCGCCCATCCCTCCGGACAATCCGGCCATCCATGCAACAGCACTGCTGTGTTGACCGGTTCACTCTGCTGCGGCAGCCATTCAAGATACCCGATGTTCAGTGAGTCGGTATTGATCAGATGATAGTCGTTCACTGTGTATCTCCCTTGTCGACTGACAGACACAGAGTATTGGAAAATAGGTTATCAATTGATTAATAATAGGCTCATATTAACAACGATATGTTGTGAGTGTGTTAAATGCCTTTTCATCGGGCCAGCCTGGATATCCAGTTGCTGCAAAGCTTCATTGCCGTGGTGGAGTACGGTGGGTTCGCGTCTGCGGCAGAGCAGTTGGCGCTCACCCCCGCGGCCGTCAGTGGACATATCAAACGACTGGAGCGGTCTGTTGATGTGCCCCTGCTGGCGCGCACAACACGATCTGTTCGACTGACCTCAGAAGGAGAAATGCTGCTCAGCTATGCACGCAGTATTGTTGATCTGGAGCGCGAGGCGCATCAACGGCTAAAGGGCGACACTATTGCAGGACGGGTTCGTATTGGCGCTACAGAGGATTTTGCCAGTGCCTGGTTGCCCGGTGCTCTGAAGGCATTTCATCGCCGTCATCCCAGGGCTTCGGTTGAACTGCGAGTGGGGCTGACGTCACACCTTCTGGCCCGCATGGAAGCAGGAGAGCTGGATATGGTGTTCGGCAAGCAGTGTGACACTGTGCCCAACCAGGGCAGCCTGTTGTGGCGTGAGCCCATGGTATGGGCTTTTTGCGCGAACAGTGAAGGTATTGGTCAACAGGTGGTCCCTCTGGCGGTTTTCCCCGACACCTGTGTGTACCGGCAGGCAGCCACCAATGCACTGAACCATGCTGGCCGGGAATGGCGGATCGCCTGCGAGAGTTTCAGCATGACGGCCTGCCTTGCCGCGGCGCAGGCTGGTCTGGCCGTTGCCCCTGTGGCTGCCAGCCAAATGTCGCCGGGTCTGCGCGCCTTGAGTGAGGCCGAAGGTTTTCCCGAACTACCCACCGTCGGTTTTTTGCGTTCAGCCAGGAGAACAGCGCCGCTGTCCATGCATTAATGGCTGACATAAAAGACATGAGGCTGCATCGCTGAGGCCAGCAGTCACCCCCGCCGCCTTCTGCCATCGTCGCCATACCACTGCTTTTTCTGCTCGTACATGCGCTTGTCCGCCAGTTGCAGCACTGTCTCGGCGGGCGCCTCTTCCGAACTGGCAACGCCAACGCTCAGATGCAGCGTGATGCTGACTGATTTACCCTCAGCGGTAGTCAGTTCGACCTGACGACCGTGAACGCGTGAGAGAATACGCTTCTCGAGCGCCTGGGTACTTTGGCCAGATTCATCATCACAGAGAATGACAAATTCGTCACCACCATATCGATACAGCCTGTCATTGCCTCTGCAGGTCTCCTGCAGCGCGTCTGCCGCCTCTCGAATGAGCTGGTCGCCCGCTTCATGGCCGTGCTGATCGTTGACGCCTTTCAGGTCAATCAGATCAACCAGCAGCACAGCAAAATGCTCAGCGTCATTCTTCTGCTGTCGAGATTGGGCCTCGGCCAGTTCGGCATCCAGTTGTCCGCGGTTGTAGGCCCCGGTCAGGGCATCTTGCTCCGCTGCGACCTTCAGTTCCATGGTCAGCAATTTGTTGCTGATGGCGGTGCCAAGCTGCTTTATCAGCAGCGGCAATGAGGTGTCGTTATCGTCAGGGCTCGGCAGGGCCTGGGTGATCAGAAAGCCGCGCAAGTGGCCAAACTGCTCCGGCAAGGGATAAAGCAGGCAGCGCGCCTGCCCGGCACCGATATCAATTTCGTGCCGATCCGGAAGTTCACTGCCAAGGGCAGCCACCTGAGTTCGAATCAGAGTCTGCTGAGTAGCCACAAGATCGTCTGTAAAGGCCGCAAAGTGCACATCATCTGTCATTTCCTGATCTTTCAGCACGAAACCAAAGGACCGATCGGGGTAAAGCCGTTGCAGTTCGGCCAGAGCCGAGTCCACCATGTCTTCAAAATTGTCCGCGCGATCCGTCAGTTCGGTCAGTGTCAGCATGGACTGAAACACCCGGTTCGAGCGTTCTACAGCCCGCTTGATACGCAACAGCCTCTCGCTCTGTGCGTTGAACGCGAGAGAGACACCGAAAATGTACAGCAGCAATGTCAGTAGAATATAGCCGTTGATCGCCAGGGGTGCCGTGGGTGACCAGGAAAACCCGGAGACCAGCACCACCGCCAGCATGCCCAGCACGAAAAAGCCCATGGCACGCAGGAACTGCAGGGCACCGCCCGTCATGGTGTTGTTCAGCACCACTGTGGTCAGCAGGGCAAATGAAATGACTGCCGAGAATTCCAGGTGCGCTACCCAGAACCCCAACACAAAGGAGTCGACCATCATCGCCCGAAATTCAATGGTGTTTCTGGCCCGGCGCCAGTAGTCGAACCAATAGACAAGGTGGGGGTAAAGCAGGAAATACAGGCCCGCCAGCAGGATATTCCAGTGCGACCACCCCTGTTCCAGGGTCAGCCAACTGACGGCCACAAAGGTAGCCGCGAACCCGAGCGTTCGGGGGAGTCGATTGATTCTGGTCAACAGTGGCATTCGCCAGGTCGACTGCGTTATCTCACGCTCACTCACAGTTTGCCTCTGGCAGCCGATGCAGGTTCAGGCGCTGTCCTGCTTTTTCTAATATTTGAATACGATAAAGCTTTGCACAATTGCCGGTAAAGCACAATTTGAACAGAGATCGACAAGGACTTGAAATACCAGCGATAAAGCTGCTCCAGTCCTGTTTAAGCCCTCCAGTTCGGTCTATCATGGGGTACTAGCCCTGAGGTTACGTATGCACTCTCTGACCGAGTTCCAGGCCACTATCAATGACCAGACCATCAGCGTAGGTGATCGGGAAACTGTGCTCGAAGCCGCTTTGCGCGAGGGCCTGCCCTTTCCGCACAGCTGCCGAGTCGGTGGTTGTGCCAGTTGCAAGTGCCAGCTTACCTCGGGACAGGTGCGCGAGCTGACTGAATCCGGTTACCTGCTGAGCGGACCCGAGCTGGCGAGCGGGCACATTCTGGCCTGCCAGAGTGTGGCCCGAAGCGATCTGACCATCCGCGTTGAACTGCCTGAGAGGGTTGCCGGGCGGGTCACGGCTCAGCAGGCACTGACACCGCGCATAATGCGGCTTGTCGTGCAGCTTGAAGCGACCTTTGACTATCAGGCCGGGCAGTATGCACAGCTTGAACTGGCCAGCCTGCCCGGTGTGGTCAGGCCTTACTCCTTTGCCACGTCGCCACAGGCCGATGGCCAGGTGGTCTTTCTTGTTCAGCACGAACCGGAGGGGCAGTTTTCCGGTGTGGTGCACAGTCGGGATCTGGTCGGTAAGTCGGTTACCCTGACTGGCCCGCTGGGTCAGTTTCAGTTGCAGCCGGGCACGGCCCCGTTATTGTTTTTTGCCACCGGCAGCGGTCTCGCGCCCATTCTGGCCATACTGCACCAGGCTCTGGCAGCAGGCGAGCAGCGCCCGGTGACACTGGTCCTGGGGGCCCGGCATCTGGAAGATCTCTTTGCTCTCGAAGAACTCGACGAGCTGGCCCGTGCATGGCCTGCCGAGATGCGGATTGTGCCAGTGCTGTCAGCACCCCGGGTCGCTGACCACTGGAGCGGTGCCCGCGGGCGCATTACCGACCATATTCCAGACACCATTGTGCCTGATACTCAGGCCTATTGTTGCGGCTCGCCGGCCATGGTTGACCAGGTGGCAGCCTTGCTCGCGCAGAAGGGCGTCGATGAAGACAATATTCATGTAGATCGGTTTACTCCCCAGCCCGGCGCGGCTGCTGAAGATGCCAGCAGGGGGGATGACGCTGAAACCGTCCAAGGTGCAAAGACTGCGTCAGTCTGGCACTACCTGAAATTTGCCCTGTTTCATGTTGTCGGCGTGGTCGCACTGCTCAGTATACTGGCCGGTGGTGCCGCTGTTTCGTTCGGCCTGCTGGCGATTCTCGTATTCTATGTGGCGGGTGATGCCCTGTCAGGCAACGACACCTCGCGGCCAATCTACCGCTACCCCTTTCTATTGACGTTGCAGCTCTGGCTGGCCTTGCCGTTGCTGGCGCTCATTGTCTTTGCTGCGGTTTGGCAGATAAGCCCCGGAGACCCGCTCGGTTTTGGTCAGGTGCTCACGCAGTTGACCGGCTATGACCTGCTGGTCGCCAAGGCTGCGACTGCTCCGGGGCACTGGGTGTCGATGTGGCTGCTGACAGGACTGATGATCGGAATGATCGGTACCATTACCGCGCATGAATTGACCCATCGTACCTGGGACAAGGCCTCACTGTGTATTGGTCGCTGGCTGCTTGCCTTCAGTTTTGACACTGCTTTCTCAATCGAGCATGTCTACGGCCACCACCGCTATGTTGCCACCCGTGAAGACCCCGCCACCGCACCGCGTGGGCGCCATGTCTATCACCATATGGTGGCCTCCACCTGGACGGGCAATCTCAGTGCCTGGCGCATCGAACGGGCTCGCCTGAAGCGGCGGGGGTACAGGCTGTTCGGTCATCATAATGCGGTGTTGCGCGGCTATGCCATGAGCCTGTGTCTGCTCGCCGCTGCGTGGGCCCTGGGTGGCTGGGTCGGTGCTGTGTTCTTCACGTTAGCCGCGCTTTGGGGCAAAGCACTGCTGGAGGTCGTGAACTATATGGAACATTACGGCCTGGTGCGCAATGCGACCACCCCTGTTCAGCCCCGGCACTCATGGAACACCAACAAGCGTCTGAGTTCATGGTCGCTGTTCAACCTGACGCGTCATTCCCACCATCATGCGCAGGGTGAGGCACCGTTCCATGAACTGTCGGCCTATCCCAATGCACCCATGATGATCAGCGGTTACCTTTCGACCATTCTGGTGGCGCTGATCCCGCCGCTGTGGCATCAACTGATGACCCCAAGATTGCTGGCCTGGGATGAGCACTTCGCCAATGAGGAAGAGCGCAAACTGGCTGCAGAAGCCAATGCGAGCAGTGGTGTGGCGAGACTGGTCCGAGCAAGCATCCGCCAATAGACCTGGGCCACCTCAAGTCTCGGGCACGGAGATTTCGCCCAGCAGCCACTCACGGAACTCGCGGGCGATCGGGCGTTCACTGCTGGTCTCGGCACTGACCACAAAGTAGGCCTGCTCGCAGTGAACAGGTCGATCCATGGCGACTTGCAGCTTGCCTGCGTCGAGTTCCGGACTCAGCAGGTCCCTGGAGCCCAGCAGCAAGCCCTGTCCGGCCAGGGCGGCCTCCAGCGTCAGCAGTCCATTGCCAAAGCGCAAGGTTCTGAACGACTTGGCCTGTTCAAGACCTTGCTGCCGCAGCCATTCTCGCCAGCCGCACAGATCTTCAAAGTGGGCCAGGGTGCCATCGCACAGCAGCGGGTTGTCTTTCAGCAATGCCATGTCGCGGGTCTTGGATATCAGGCCAGGCTTGCACATGGGTACCCGCTCCAATGGCATCAGCCGCTGAACTTCCAGGCCCTCATAGTCGCCATAACCCAGACGCACCGATACATCGATACCAGCCCGTTTCATATGAGCCAGTCCGAATCCGCTGCCGCGAGCCTGGTCAACCGAGTGCAGGCTGGCCTGCAGGCGCACTTCGGCCTCCGGGTAGCGGGCATAGAAGCGATGCAGACGGGGTACGATCCACTTGGTGGCGAACAGGGGCTCTGCGCAGACCGTAATGACCTTGCCTTCCTCACTGTGCAGGCGAATCTTGTCGACGGCCTGAGCCAGCGCCTGGAACCCCTCCTGCAGCTCAGGCAGGGCCGCCCGTGCAGCCGGTGTGAGGCTGACGCGGCGATGATGGCGCACGAACAGGTCTACGCCCAGATAATCCTCCAGCGCCTTGATCTGGTGGCTGATGGCCGCCGGGGTGACATTCAACTCTTTCGCTGCCAGGGCGAAGCTTTTGGAGCGGGCAGCCACCTCGAAATAGGAGAGCGCAATAAGCGGGGCGCGTTGTGACATTCCGGATACTCTTCAGGCCAGCCAGGCGCCCGGTAATGGGCGCTACCGCCTGCTACTATAGCAAGCAAAAAAGGCGGGACACTAGCTCCGTTGCCCTTCAGCCAGTCGCTGCCGCAGGACGAACTTCTGGATCTTTCCTGTGGCCGTGGTGGGCAAATACTCGAAGAAGATTTTCTTCGGCGCCTTGAAGCGGCTCATGTTGTTCTTGCAGAAGTCGATCAGTGCCTGCTCCGTCAGCTCACTGCCGTCAATCCGCTGTACGAACGCGGCAGGGACTTCACCCCATTTTTCATCGGGCATGGGGACGACCGCTGCGAGTTCGACTTGCGGGTGGCGCTGGATGATTTCCGCGACCTCCAGAGACGAAATGTTCTCGCCGCCCGATATGATGACATCCTTGGAGCGATCGGAAATCTTGATATACCCATCGGCATGCACAACGGCCAGGTCGCCGGTATGGAACCAGCCCCCCGCAAAGGCTTCTTCCGTTGCCTTCTCGTTGCGCAGGTAACCCTTCATGACAATGTTGCCCCGGAACATGATTTCACCCACCGTCTTGCCGTCCGCCGGCACCGGCTCCAGGGTGTCCGGATCAAGCACTACCACGTCTTCCTGCAGCGGGTAGCTAACACCCTGCCGGCCGTTGAGTTCCACACGCTCTTCCAGGGTGCACTCGGCCCAGTCCTTCTGTTTGGCACACACGGTCGCCGGGCCATAGGTCTCGGTCAGCCCGTAGACGTGGGTCAGTTCGATCCCGATGCGCTCCATCTTGGCCAGCACGGAAGCGGGAGGGGCGGCACCGGCAATCAGGCCGGCCACCTTGTGTTCTATCGGTGTGGACTGCACGGCAGCTTCGGCGAGCATCGAGTGGACAATGGGTGCCCCGCAATAATGAGTGACCCGGTGTTGCCTGATCAGGTGCAGAATACGCTCCGGGTCGACCTTGCGCAGGCAGACGCTGGTGCCACCCAGGGCGGCCAGCGTCCAGGGAAAACACCAGCCGTTGCAGTGAAACATCGGCAGGGTCCACAGGTAGACCACATTCGAGGCCAGCCCCCAGGACAGAATATTGCTGACCGCATTAAGGTAGGCCCCCCGATGGTGTGACACGACGCCTTTGGGGTTGCCCGTTGTGCCGGAGGTGTAGCCCAGGGTGATGGCATCCCACTCATCGATCGGGGCAGAGCAGTCAGTCAGCTCGGTTCGTCCGGCCAGCAGGCTTTCATATTCCAGATCACCCAGCGAGGCACTCTGATCAAATTCCGGGTCGGCCACAGTGATCACCAGCGGTGCTGGCCCCTGTAACTGCGTCAGCGCCTGATTCACCACGTCAATGTACTCCGGGTCTACCAACAGCAGCTTGGTGTCACTGTGGTCGAGGATAAAGGCCACAGTGGCGGCATCCAGGCGGATATTGATGGCGTTCAGTACCGCCCCAGTCATGGGTATTCCGAAATGTGCCTCATACATGGCCGGCACATTGGGCAGCATCACAGAGACAGTGTCTCCGCGACCAATACCGAAGCCTGCCAGCACCGAGGCCAGTTGGCGACACCGCTGCCAGGTCTGTTGCCACGTATAGGTGGTGGCACCATAGATGACGGACGGACTGTCCGGCCAGACCGCAGCAGCCCGCTTGAGAAAGCTCAGCGGCGACAGCGCCACGTGATTGGCAGCTGTCTTTGGCAGCGCCTCGTTGAATGCACTGGGCTCCATCATATCGGGGTCACTCCGGCAGCTGCTTCCAGGTGGGTTTGCGCTTTTCGAGGAACGCATCAATGCCTTCGGACACGTCGTCCGTCATCATGTTGTCCGCCATTACATTGCCGGCCAGCTCATAGGCCTCGGACAGCGACATCTGCCGCTGGGCGTGGAACATGGACTTGCCGAAACGAATGGCAGACGGGCTCTTGCTCAGGATCTTGTCGACTTTCTGCACCACAGCGTCGTCCAGTTCAGCGTCGTCAACAGCGCTGCTGATCAGTCCCCAGTCCTCGGCGGTTTCGGCGTCTATCAGATCGCCTGTGACCAGCATGTCGAAGGCGCGCTTGGCCGACACGTTTCTGGACAGCGCCACCGCAGGAGTCGAGCAGAAGAGGCCCACATTGATACCGGATACACCAAAGCGAGCGGAGCGTCCGGCGATGGCCAGGTCACAGCTGGACACCAGCTGGCAGCCGGCGGCGACGGCAATGCCGTGCACCCGGGCGATCACCGGAACCGGCAGTGACACTATGCTCTGCATCATGGTGCTGCAGCGTCGAAACAGGGTCTGGTAATAGGCCTGATCGGGATGGGCGCGCATCTGCTTCAGGTCATGGCCGGCACAGAACGCCTTGCCTTTGCCGCTGAGTACCACGCAGCGCACGCTGGGATCTTCCGCGATAAGATCAAGCTGGGCTTGCAATACCGTCAGCATGTCTTCCGACAGCGCATTCATCTTGTCCGGATCGTTCATGGTCAGATAAACCGCGCCGTTCCGGTCGGTTCTCTGCAGCAGGTTCGTGGTGTCAGGATGGGTCGACATGGCTTGTCTCCGCGACAGGTCAGCGCTATGAGTGATTGATTTCGACACTGGCCGTGATCGAGTTTCGGATGAAGCAGTTCTTGTGGGCGCTCTCGTGTATGCGCGCCAGTGCTGCCGGGTCCGGCTGCTTGTCGCCGCCGATGACCACTTTGGGGGAAAGCACCACTCGCGTGATTTCCATGCCGCCCTTGCCGGTTTTTTCCAGCCAGGCCTGTGGGCTGTCTTCGTAGGACTCGATGAGGTAGCCCTGATACTCGGCAATCGCCAGGAAGAACAGCATATGGCAGCTGGATACCGCGCTGAGCAGCATTTGTTCCGGATCTGCACACCGGCTGTCGCCTTTGAACTCTGCAGAGGCTGACACCTTGAGCTGCTGGTCGCCGTTCAGCGTCACCAGATGATTGCGCGAGTAGGTGGTTGGATCCGACGCGTGGGGCTGTCGTTGCCAACTGATGGCTGCTTCATGGATAGACATTGCTAAACCCCTGATATCAGTTTATTTATAATTAATTTAACAGGGCGCCATGTGGCGGTAAAACGACGATTTCTAAGCTTTCGGTAAAATAAAGCTAATCCATAATGACAGGGGGTGCTATTCGGAGGTCGTCTCTTGGGCGTCGCTGCGGTTCTTGATGTTCATCAACTGCGACAAGGTCAGTGAGGTCGATTTCACTTCCTTGATAATGACATAGATATAGTAACGGTCTATTCCGATATCTTCGTCAAGCAGCTCCTGTATTACGCATTGGAAAGCGGACAGGCTGGTTGTGACAACCTTGATCACATAATCTGAACCGCCACCCGTCGCATGACATTCGACGATTTCATCTATCGTTTGAATGCGTTTTTCAAAGCGCTCGAAATCGGACTTCTTGTGCGACTTCAGCGCAATGGTGAGAAAAACCCGGGTAAGGTCGATGATCCGGTCGACTTCGACCAGCCCTCGATAGCCCTTGATAAGGCCGGAATTCTTGAGTCTGGTCAGGCGGTTCCAGCAGGGTGTCGGCGACAGGCTGACCAGTTCGGCAAGCCGGTTTTTGCTTATTTGTCCGTGTTGCTGAACAGCACTTAAAATACGGATATCCAGAGCATCCAGTACGACTTTTTTCATATTGATACCGTACGCTTTGCCCAGTCAGTTGCCTCTTGGGAGTCTAATCACCATGGTAGGGTTCTTCAATCATTAAGTGGGCCAAGCGAGAGCATCAAATGCTCTCGCGAGCCCACTTTATCGATTTACTGCAGGCTGTGGTTGCCAGTTGGATCGTAGGTGCTGCCTGAAACGTGCACGCCAGGCAGAGTCTCTGCGGACAACTGCGCCTGACTTTGAGTCTGGGTTGCCGTGACTGCCGTCGTGGGGTTCTTCTGATTGGGTGTATAGAACGGCTTGTCGACCACGGTCGCGGTTCTTGTACCGCTCGGCATCTCAATGTCGACAGTCGTGCCAATAGCGGCAAGGTCTGCCGTCACCATTGCCAGAGCAATGTTCTTCTCCAGTCGCGGAGAATGCACCGCAGACGTCACCATGCCCACGCGCTCTCCGTCCTTTCCGATGGCCCAGAAACGGGTGTTGGGGCCCGACAAGGCCGGCCCGTCAATCACCAGGCCGACTTGCTTGCGTGCCACGCCCTCGTCACGGATGCGCATCAACGCCGCCTTGCCGATGAAATCAGCCTCCATCTCAAGGTCGACCAGTCTGTCCATGCCCAGTTCAAACGGGTTGGTGGTGTGGTCCATATCGGCGTGGTAGGAGAGCATGCCACCTTCGATGCGACGGATAGTCGACGTGTGACCGGGCTTCAGGCCAAACGGTGCACCGGCCGCCATGATCTTTTCCCACAGCTCGTCACCCCTGGAGCCATCGCGCAGATACAGCTCGTAGCCGACTTCACTGGACCAGCCGGTGCGCGACACAATCAGCGGAATGCCGTCCAGGTCATACTCACGCAGCCAGTAGTAGCGCAGATCGGCAATGCTGTCACCGAGCAGTGCTTGCATGATCTCTGCAGATCTCGGGCCCTGCAGCTGCAGTGGCGAAACATCCGGCTCGCAGATATGCACATCCAGGCCCGAGTTGATGGCGACGCCCTGAGCCCACAGCAAGATGTCGCTGTCAGCCACGGATATCCAGAAGTGGTTTTCCGCCAGACGCAGCAGGATGGGGTCATTCAATATCCCGCCATCGGCGTTGGTGATCAGTACATATTTGCATTGACCAACAGCGCACTTTGACAAGTCGCGGGGTGTCAGCATCTGGGTAAATGTCGCTGCATCGGGTCCGGTGATCTCGACCTGACGCTCTACTGCGACATCACAAAGAATGGCGTCGTTGACCAGATTCCAGAAATTCTGCACCGGGTCCCCGAAATCGCGCGGAATATACATGTGGTTATAGACCGAAAACGCGTTCGCGCCCCAACGCAGGGTCGCGTCAAAATAAGGTGATTTGCGAATTTGCGTACCAAAACCAAATTCATTCTGTTGCTGCTGCTGGATCATTGTCTCGTCCTCTTATTGTACCGGCGCGACTAACGCGCACTATGCTTCGCATCACACGCGCACTCAAATAGGTGTGATGAACTTGATAGTATGAGAAACGAGATATGCGTGCGGCCTAAAGAGTGCCGGCAAAATGAATAAAAAGACTATTTTGTGAGCCCCTTTTAGTCTGTGTGGACTTGTACGCCAATTGACCGGTTTGCTGACTGTTTTCCACGCTTTTTCATGGCATTGCCCTCAGGCTGATCTTCTGAGATAAAACCAGAAGATCAGCCCGGAAAGCCGCGCGGGGCTATCCTAGAGCTTGTTGATATTGCGGGTTCTGCCGCGGGTGAACAAGCTTACAATGGCCAGCAGAATAATCGCGCCCATCAGAGCGACAAATAGACTCGTGATGCTGAAACCCTGGCCAAGTTGACCTGAGCCCAGCATGGGGCCGAAAATCCAACCGCCAATTACTGCGCCCAGTATCCCGACCACTACATTCATGATGATGCCCTGTTGGCCAGAGGTCTTCATGATCAGGCTGGCCAGCCAGCCGATGATACCGCCCATTACGAGCCAGATAAGAATATCCATGATCCATGTTCTCCTTGTCGTGCGTTAAGAAGCGAATTGCTCGTTGTCACCTTAAACCAGTCGTTGAGTTCCATCGGTACGTCATCGTACAGAGGTGCAACAATTACCCAGCTAGTCAAAGGTATCCTCAATGGCGTCGCCGGTATCATCTACGGCATCGTCAATGGACTCACCAGCGTCTTCGGCCGGGCCACTGTCACAACCCGCAACCAGGCCACCGGCTCCAAGGGCAAGCAGGGCCGCCAGGGCAATTGCGCGCAGGGACTTCATGTTCAGAATAGTTGTCGTCGTTTTCATATTTTTCGCAGGCTCTTCAGGGAATGAAAGCTGATGATGAAATCACTTTGCACGCCCGTCTGTGCGCTCCGCCGCATAGGCCCTGTGTGTCTCGTCGCACGGACTGGCGCAGTTGCCCTCATTATTGTGGGTTGACCTGTGAACCTACTGTGGCATGACGTATGAGCGTAAACCCTGAAGACCGGCTGTTCGGAACGGTAGAGCGCCGCCTGTTTCGGGTTACGGTGATCATGTTCGTCATGGTTGCCTTCGCGGCGCTCATTGGCTTGGTAGTGTGGATTCTGGCACTGACCCTGTCGTACTTCTTCAATTTGATTGTGCCCTTGGCCGTGGCGGGCATTCTCGCGCTCATTCTCTATCCGCTGGTAGACGTCCTCGGGAAGTGGAGCGGGTGGCCCAGGATGATCGCCACCGTTATTGTTGTAACGATCTTCATGGGGCTGATTGCCGGAGCCGGGCTCCTATTGGTGCCGACTCTATATGGCCAGACCGCGAACTTTATTGAGGCGGCGCCCGGCGTGATAGAAGGATGGGACGGCTATTTGTCCCGGCGTTTTCCCGGCCTGACGGAAATGCTCAAGGCTCGCGTCGAGGATGGCACGCTGGCGGATATGCTGCCTTCCGCCGAAAACACCAGAGAGGCGGTGATGTCCTATGCGGGGCTGCTGGTGACCCTGAGTTTCGTGCCGCTGCTGCTGTTTTTCATGTTGTTGTCGGGAGGTCGGCTGCGCGAAAAGACCGAGGAAGCACTCTCGGTGGCCAGTAAGGCGGTGCAGAAGCGGGTGATGTACTTTATTGATGTCTTTGTCAGCCAGGTGACCGGCTTTTTTCAGGGTCAGCTCGTGATCGCTTTGATCATGGCGATCATGTTGTCCGTCGGGTTTACAATGATCGGCCTCAAAGGCGGCATTCTCGTTGGCCTGGTTCTGGGTTTGCTCAATATCGTTCCCTTTCTCGGCACACTCATTGGTCTGCTTGTCGTTTTGCCGTGGGCTTACTTTCAACCCGATGGTGGCCTGCTATTGCTGGGCCTGAGTCTGTCTGTGTTCCTGGTTGTTCAACTGGTGGAGAGTTGGCTGCTGACGCCGAAGATCATGGCCAACCGGTCGGGGCTCCATCCTGCGCTTATCGTGATCTCGGTCATTTTCTGGGGCATAGCGCTGGGCGGTATTATCGGCATGATACTCGCGGTGCCTCTGACCGCTTTCTTTATCGCAGTATGGAAACAAGCCAAGCCAGGGCTGAGTCGCACCATGGAGCCTGCCAGCAGTTCTCCGGAGATCAATGTGGGCTACCGCACAGAAGAGACACAGGGAAAAAAATAATGTGTGAGAGAGCCATTCTCATGCATGGGAGGGATTCTTTATGCTAATCGTATCGGCTGACGGCCTGGCCAGTGGATCTTCAGGATCCATGCTGGTTTGTGCTCCTTTCGCTGCTGTGCTCTGTTTTGTACTGCTGACTCCTGGCCATGGCATGGATCTTCAGGCGGCGTCACCCTTCTCGGACGATGCGCTCGATGGCGCCTCCAGCTCGACAGAAACACTGACAGAGTTGGCAGCCGACAGCGGCGTTCAAGGCGCCAAGGATCCTATTGATTCATTGTTGCGCAGCGCTCCCGGTGTCGATATCAATCCGCTTGCCGAGGGTGATGGTCATGTCGAATTGTGGGCTTTTTTGATGCGCGATCTGATTGATGACCGACTGAGCGCAGAAGACTACCGTCATGCCGTTCGGCTCGTAGCCAGCCAGACCGGGCTTACCGAGCAGAAGGCACAGGAACGTTTGGCCACGATAGTGACTCAGGCGAGACAGAGCGTCCCTGTTACTGTCACTGAACAGGCAACACCTGAACCAGTCGAGACGACGGCTCCTTCTTCGGCTTTGCTTGCATTCTGGATATTTTCGGCGCTGTTGTTCGGCGTACTGCTGGCCATTGTCTTTATTGTCTCGGGCAGCCGGCACCTGGTGCCCGTGCATCAGTAGCCAGCTGTCCTTTTCATGGTTAGCGAGTCAAATAGGAGTATTCGAAGACGGGTTGAGCAGGGTCCATTTCCGAGAAATTGTCGGATTCATATTCCGGACGATCCTTTGCGATAGCCTCGTTGAAATCAGCGCGCACCTGGTCGTTGTTCACTTGCGTCAATTCATCCAGCGGAATAAGAAATTCGTGAGCGCCAATGCCCATCAGGCCACCCTGCGACACAACGGCATAGACATCATCACTGGTCTTGCTACCGACTACGTTCTTGATCTTGCCGATGGTCTTGCCATCCGAGCCCACGACTTCCGTGTTCTTCAGTTCATTCGGTGTAAGATCGAAAAGAGCGTTTTCCTCTTCACTGATGCGATCAATACCATCTTTGGCGCGAAGGTCATGACTCCATTTGTCGGGTTCATCACCGGAAAGCAGGTCGTTATTCCTTACATCGTCTTCAGCGTTCGGGCCCATGAGTGAGTCTCCATCTTGATGTACTATTGGTCTTCCAAAGGGCTCAGTCATCCCTGCCCCTCTGGTTTTATCTGCGGATATCCATGGCAAGGTGACTGAGCTGTGGGAAGTCTTGCAGAAAGGAACTGGGTGCTCTGTTCGCTGCCGCACTTTCGAGTAGAAAAACAGCGCTGAGAATGGCGGCCCCTGAGCAAGATTTCACAAGCCTGGGTCAACCATATTCTGGGCTTTGCCCGCCATGCGGGACTGGTATGAAGCGGCGTTGCAGGAACCTTGGCGGGAAACCATGCACGAAGCAGAAACCGTGAAATCCGGGCGCCTCGTCGCTGATTATCGGTAGCCCTGTCTGGTGTCTGGTAGAGCCGCCCACTGTCCCTGTTTAACCGTGTTAGTGAAAGCATTTACATTTAACAATAAATTCGAACGTTCCGGCTTGATAGGTGGTACACTGAACGTCCTCCCCCTGCTTCGGTTTGAGGGTGGGTTAAGCTCTCGATGTCGGCCCAAAACGCCGAGGGAGCAAGGGGAGTCCTTCTCACATGGTTGTGAGGAGCAGTACCTGCCAATTTGTTGCATTTTGAGTCTTTCAGCAATGGTGGTGATGTGCGAAGTAAGCACTAGCCAGCAGTCCATTCGGGCAGGTTTTCTTGCTCTACAGGATTTGCCCAAGGACCAGAATGAAAGATGCACACGACCCACTAAGAAACCGCATTTTAGCGGTCCTATCGGAAGACGCCCGACGCCGCATATTACCGAAACTGACCCACGTTGAGATGGCGCTGGGTGAAGTGATTTATGAGTCCGGCCAATCGATTGACTACATCTACTTTCCGATCGACTGTATTGTTTCACTGTTGTACGAAACCATAAGCGGCTCCTCCGCTGAAATCTCGGTGGTCGGTCGTGAAGGCTTGGTCGGGGTGTCCGTGGTGATGGGCAGCGACAGTACGCCCAATCGACTGGTGGTGCAGAGCAAGGGCACCGCCTACAGAATGTTGGCCACGGACCTGAAGCAGGAATTCAACGCCCAATCCGAAATACGCATTCTTACCCTGCGCTTCACCCAGGCCTTGATTACACAGATGTCACAGACTGCGGTATGCAACCGGCACCATGCCATTGAGCAGCAGTTGTGCCGCTGGCTGCTGCTGTCACTGGATCGCCTGGATACCAATCGCCTGGATATGACGCAGGAACTGATCGCCAACATGCTGGGGGTGCGTCGTGAAGGTGTCACGGAAGCTGCGGGCAAACTGCAGCGACTGGGAATTATCGAGTACCGGCGCGGGCATATCACGGTGGTGGACCGCAAGAAGCTTGAGGCCCGCTGCTGCGAGTGCTACGCCGTGGTCAAAAAGGAAACCGATCGTCTGGAAGTTCGTCCGCTGACTCTCTGACTCTACTCGTTGCCTGTCGGTGGTTGCAGGCGGCTTCTTCTGTGACAGGCTTTGACGGTATACATGTCGGCGTCGGCATGGGGCAGGAGCTTATCCAAAGTGGTGCCATGATCCGGGAATATGCTGACGCCGATGCTGAGTTCAAGCGAAATCTCATGGCCACTGTAGTCGCGCAGTTCGGCGGCCGCATAACGGACTTTGTCCACCACGGCAAAAGCCTGCTCGTGATCTGTAAGATCGCTCAAAAGAATCAGGAACTCGTCGCCACCATATCGACAGACAAGATCTGTTGTGCGCACACATTGCACCAGTTTGCGCCCCAGAGACTTGAGTATGGCATCTCCGCTGCTGTGCCCCAGGGTGTCGTTGACCTCCTTGAAGTTGTCCAGATCGACAAACAACATCACCATTTTCTTCTGGTGCCGTTCAGCCAGTGCCGAAGCCTGTTCAAAGCGCTCGGCAAAGGAGTGCCGGTTGAGTAACCCGGTCAGGGCGTCGTGCTGGGCCAGGTAGGCCATGCGGGCTGTTGTTTCGGCGGAATAGCGCGAGTCATGAAACTTCACCAGAGCACCAACAATGACACCAATCCCGTTGCGCAGTGGCTCCGCAGCGTCTTCAATGGCCACTTCACGGCCATCGCGAGTGATCAGCAGGGCACTGTTGTGCAGCCCAACGGCAAAACCGGTGTCCATAACCTGCCGGGCAAGATTGGCTCTGGGCTCGCGGGTTGTAACGTCTATCACCCGAAAGATCTCTTGCACGGGCCGACCAATGGCTTCTTGCCGACTGAAGCCAATCAGCTTCTCGGCGGCCGCGTTCATGTAAGTGATCTTGGCATCAATGTCGGTACTCAGCACCGAATCACCAATAAAGTCGAGCAGCACATGCGCCCAGTCTTTCTGCTCGGTGGCCTTGTCCCTTCTGGTTGGGGCTTTAACCTTGGCTTTCAGATCCTGCACCAGAAAATGGCGGGCCGGAAAGACGCCGCCCTTCAATACTTTCCCGGAGTCAGGCTCCACAGAGTGAAGGTGCTTCCAGAAGTTCAGCATGGTTATTGATCCTGGTTTTCAATGATGACTTCGACACGACGGTTTTGCTGTCGCCCGGTAGCACTGTCATTGCTGGCCACAGGTCGGTCCAGGCCAAAACCGGCTACTGCAATTCGGCTGCGCGGAATACCGTGGTCTGTCAGGTATTCGCGCACAGACTCTGCGCGCTGCACTGACAGAGTCTGATTGAACGCCGCGCTGCCCACATTGTCCGTGTGCCCTTCAATGACCACGTATCGGTCCGGATACTCGTGAAGGAATGCCACCAGGTTATCCAGCGTGTGACCGGAACCACCTTCAAGAGACGAGCTGCCGGTCTCAAAAAGCACATCTCCCAGTGTCAGTACCAGACCACGAGGTGCAGGGCGAGCTTCGAGTTCATCAATCCGGCTCTGCAGGTCAGCTGCCGCCAGTGCCGAGGTTCCGAGTGCAGCGTCCATGTCTTCACGGGTTCTGTCTGATTCATCGGCACGAGCCTGCATTTCAGCGCGCTCACTTTCCGACTCCTCTGCACGGGCCTGCATTTCAGCGCGATCCTCATCCGCTTCCAGAGCTCGGGCCTCCATCTGGGCGCGGGCTCGATCTGCTTCCCGTGTGCGGGCCGCCAGGCGGGCGGCATCGCGCTCTTCGACCATCTGCTGCCGCTCTGATTCAGCCAGCCTTGAAATGGCCTTCGCCCGGGCGATCTCCACTTTCTGGTTGGCCATATAGACCCGATGTTCGCCGAGGGCCCGATCACCACTGTTCAGGGGCTGCTCGGCAAGCCGCACGGCCTCTTCCGCTTCGCGCAGTTCAGTGCGGGCACTGTCGGCTATCTGAGCATCTGATTGCAGTTCGTTCAGTCTGTCCCGAGCTTGTGCAGAGCCATCCGGGCTGACCGGCCCCATGGCGCAGGCAGTCAACAGTAAACTGGCCAGAGCCATAGTGAGTCCGGCCTTGCCGCCGGATCCGACTTTCCTGATTGATATCCTGTTCATTGCTGGTCTCCCTGCCGTTGCATTTCGGTTTCAAGGGCTTCTGCTGCGCGCCGCATGTCTCGATTGACTTCGGTGGCTCGGGCAGACTCGGTTCTGGCCATGGCCAGTTCGGCGGTTATCCGGGCTTGCTGCGCCAGCCAGTCCGCTTCGACCATGGCTTCTGCGATCACGGCCTCTTCAGCTCGGGCGAGTTGCTGCTGGGCTTCTTCAAGTTCGGCCCCAGCATGCTGACGGGCGCCGGCCTGCTCGGCACTGGCGATTGCATCGCGGGCGGCAGTCAGAGACTCGGTAGGAGCGGAGGGTGTTGACGCACAGGCGGCCAGCAGGGCAACCAGTGCCAGACTGCAAAACAGAGAAAAGGGTCTGTGCACAACAGCGGCCAGATAATGATTCATTGCAACTTGCTCCCTTGAATGCGGAGCTGACAGAGGCCCATAGGGGCTCTGCACTTGCGCACCTGAGCGGCACGCAGACTCTCCTTGTATGACGCAAATTAACAGCCGGGAGCAAGGTATTCTGTTCGCCACCGCACATAGTGGTCAAAAGTACAGTGGTTTGGCGAAAGGCTCTGTCTAATGCGGGTTGCGCAGCGTAGTATGGGCTTATCCGCAACGCTTGGTATCAAGGTAGCCACTATGACAACGCAAAAGGAACGCGCTCGCGCCGAGAGCCGGGATCAGCTCCGGGAAAAAGCTGAGAAGCTGATTCGCGAGGGTGCTGCAGTGGCCTCTGATATTGGCGGTGGTCATCTGGGTGTCGAGGCACTGGAGCTGCTCTATCGCCGCGCCAGCAACCCTGAGTTCGCTGCGGATGCGCTGAAACTGCTGCATGAATTGCAGACGCATCAGGTAGAGCTGGATCTGTTGGTAGAGCAGATTCTGGCCAGCGAAAGAGAGGCAACGGCAGAACTGGTCTACTATCGGGCTCTGTTCAGAAATGCGCCAACGGCTTGCGTGGTAGTCGATCGGGGCGGCCAGTTGATGGACAGCAACCTTGCCGCCGCTACCTTGTTGGGTATACCTCTGGACCACGCCGAGGGGCAAACTCTGGCCCAGTACCTGGCTCCGCTGAGTCGCAAAGCGCTGGCATCCATGTTGCACCGGGTGGAAACCATGAGCTCTGGGGCCACTTGTCTGGTGCGGTTGGCTGATCGCCCTGAATACCCCCTGTCCATCAATGCCAGAGTCGGTCCGACCGATGACAGTGTCATGCTGGCGATCTCCCACAGTGGAGATGCAGACGCCAACATCAATCCGTTCTGATGCGTATTGTCGGCATTGGGGCCTCTGCGGGAGGCCTGGTGGCACTGGAGGATTTTTTTCGCCATATGCCCCCGGATACCGGCCTGGCGTTTATCGTGGTGCAGCACCTGGACCCCACGCAAAGAGCGATGCTGCCGGAGCTGCTGCAACGATATACCAGAATGCCGGTAGAGGAAGCCGCGCAGGATAGCCTCATCCTGCCCAATCGGGTTTATGTGATCCCATCCAATTCAGAGTTGCGCGTCGTTGATGAGCGGATCCGGCTGAGTCAACCCCTGGAGCCCCGGGGAATGCGCCTGCCCATCAATGTGCTGTTTTCCTCGTTGGCCGCCGTGCTGAATGAGCAGGCCATTGCGGTTGTGCTGTCCGGTATGGGCTCCGACGGCACGCTGGGTATTCAGGCGATTCGTGCCACTGGGGGTCTGGTGATGGTACAGGCACCAGCCTCAGCCGAGTTTGATGCCATGCCGCGCAGTGCCATAGCCACCGGTTTCGCAGATATAGTGGCTCCAGCCGAAGAATTGGCGGAACGCCTGCTGGCGTTTGATCTTGACAGGGTCGAGTCGGCCGGGAACCAGCCGGAGGCAAAAGTGCCGCCACCGGCACGGCCCGGGCGGCCCATTGAAGCCATCATCGAGATACTGCAGCAACAGACCCGGCACGATTTTTCCCTGTACAAGCCCAGTACCCTGATGCGCCGAATCGAGCGCCGCATGCTGGTGCACGGGCTTGCCGAGCCGCTGGCCTATGTGCAGTATCTGGAAGAGAACAGCCAGGAAGTACAGCTGCTGTTTCGGGAGATACTGATCGGCGTGACGGCCTTCTTTCGCGACCCGGAAATCTGGACGTATCTGGATGAAGAAGCCCTGCCAGCCCTCGTTGCAACAACCCCGCAAGGCTCTGATCTCAGGGCCTGGGTGGTGGGGTGTTCTACCGGCGAGGAGGCTTACTCTCTGGCCATCACCTTCACTGAAGCGCTGGAACAGTTGCCGTCAGGGCACAATATCACGCTGCAGATTTTTGCCACGGACCTGAGCCAGGAGGCGATCACGGTCGCCCGTGCCGGTCGCTATCCAAAGGGCATTGAAGAGCAGGTGTCAAAACAGCGCCTGGCGCGCCATTTCATCAAAACCGCCGGCGGCTATCAGGTCAAGCCAGACATTCGGGACAAGGTGCTTTTCGCCCAGCACGATGTCATTCTTGACCCGCCTTTCACCAAGCTGGATCTTATCGCCTGCCGGAACCTCCTGATATACTTTGACCCCATGCTGCAGCGGCGACTGTTGCCCTTGTTCCACTACAGCCTTCGGGGCCACGGGCTGCTGATGTTGGGCAGCTCGGAGACTGTTGGCAGATTGAGCCATCTGTTTGAAGCCCTGAAGCCGAGATTGCGTCTGTATCGCCGGTTAAGGCATGATTCCATCAGTGGTTCGAATTTCCTGCTGAAGTCGTTTCCCCCCTTGTCCACCTTGTCGAAGGAGCAGTCTGTGCCGGCCAATTCTGTCTCGCCCAAGGGCAGCAACAACCTGCAGACCGCTGCTGATCATCTGCTGTTGCAGGTGTATTCGCCCGCCGCAGTGGTGCTGAATCAGGAGGCGGATATCGTGTATATCAGCGGCCGCACCGGCAAATATCTGGAGCCTGCGGCCGGGAAAGCCAACTGGAATATCCATGCCATGGCGCGCGAAGGGTTGCGCACCCCCCTGTATGGGGCGCTGAAGCAGGCGGCCCTGCAAAAAGAGCCAGTGATGTTGCACCGTGTGCCTGTGCAGGCCGGAGATGGCATACAGCATGTCGACGTGACCGTGCAGGCGCTGAGCGATCCGGCGGCTCTGAAAGACATGACCATTGTGGTATTCCGGGATACTGCTGTGACCGCCAAGGGCCGCCGCGGCGGCAAAAAGTCTGTACCTGCCGATGACCATGATGAGGAGATTCTGCGCTATCAACAGTCCATCGATCAGTTGACCGAAGAGGCGACTCTGACCCGGGAGGAGTTGCAGGCCTCCAACGAAGAGCTTCAGTCTACCAACGAAGAACTGCAATCCGCTAATGAAGAGCTGACCTCATCGAAGGAAGAAATGCAGTCGATGAACGAAGAGTTGCAAACCATCAATACCGAATTGCAGACCAAACTGGACGATCTGGCGCTGGCGCAGAGCGACATGCAGAATGTGCTCAACAGCATAGAGATTGCCATCCTGTTTCTGGATCAGAACCTCAACGTGCGTCGTTACACCGCCCGTGCGGCCAAACTCATCAGCCTGCGCGACAGCGATGTGGGCCGCCCGCTGGGTGAGCTGACCAGTATTCTGGAATACCCGGAGCTGGAAGAAGACGCAAAGGAAACATTGGATACCCTGAAGATCTGCGAAAAGCAGATCGCCACCAGCGAAGGTCGCTGGTTTTCAATCAGTATCATGCCCTATCGTCGGCTCGACAATGTGATTGATGGAGTGGTGATCACCATGTTCGATATCACCGACACCAAACAATTGGAATCCCGTTTGCGAAAAGAGCCCAAGGGCCAGCGTTGAGTATGCGCTGCAGGCTCCGCGCGAAGAAAAGCCACCGGAGTGGTGGCTTCTGAGGTAGCTCTTCAGTGAACTGAATGTCGAGACACTAGTCCTCTATGATCACTTCGACCCGTCGGTTCTGCTCGCGGCCAGAAACAGTGCGGTTGTTGCCCACGGGGCGCTCCAGTCCGAATCCCGAGACTACAAGCATGCTTTCCCGGATGCCATGATCAGTCAGATACTGCTGAACAGACTCGGCGCGCCGCTGCGACAGGCCCTGGTTGAATTCGGCATCACCCACATTGTCGGTGTGACCCTCCAGCAGTACATAGAGCTCCGGGTGCCCGTTGAGAAACGTCACCAGCCGATCAAGGTTCTGGCTGCCACTTTCGGAAAGTTCTGAACTGCCGAACGCAAACAGCACGTCCGCCAGTTCCAGACCCCGGTCGGTCACTTCAGCATTCAGCGCTTCGATCTCTTGCTGCAGATCGCTGTCAGTGACGGATGATGCCAACAGGTCGGTCTGTACACTTTCGTTTTCCCGCTCCTGAGCGGCTGCCAGGCGGCTCGACTCCTGCTCTTCCTCTATGCGTGTCCGGTCAGCTTCGGCGAGCCGTGTTCTGGCCTTGGCCTCAGCAATCTCCACCAGGTTGTCAGCCATGTAGACGCGGTGTTCACCCAGTTCCGTATCGCCCCGGCCTACGGCTTCCTCTGCCACGATGACGGCTTCTTCAGCTACCCTAAGCTCTTCAGCCGCGTTGTTGGCCATGTCCGGGTTATTCTGCAGTTCGGTCAGCTTGCTGCGCACATCCTGCGCGCCGGTGGGGGCAACAGGTGAGAAGGCACAGGCTGTCAGCAGTACCGTGGTCAGCGCCAGGGTGGGTCCGGCCATGCCGCCAACCCGGTGTTTAACGAGTGAAAAAGTATTCATTACTGATCTCCTTGCTGTTGCATATCAGTGCCGCCCAATCCACGGTTGAACTCTTCTGCCATGGCTGTCTCTGTTTTTGCCATGGCCAGTTCCGCAGCTATACGAGACTGCTGGGCAAGCCTGTCGGCATTGGCCATATTTTCATCTTCAACCGCTTCTTCGGCCATGACCATTCGGGCCTTCGCTTCTTCAAGCTCCGGCGCGGCATGCTGGCTTGCGCCTGCCTGTTCAGCACTGGCAATGGCGTTTCTTGCTGCGTCGAGAGAATCAGCAGGCGCCATGGGTGTTGAAGCACAGGCCGCTAACAGAGCAATCAGCATGAGCAGGCCCAGCAGAGACAATCGGTGCCGTATAACAGTGGTATTGAGGTGGTTCATTGCGTCACTCCCTGTTGATCCGGAGCTGCAGACGCCTCGCGAGGGGCGCAGCACTGCAAGCCAGGGCGGCGTGCAGACTCTCCTTGGTGTGCGTCAATCTATCAACAAGGGTGGGCGTTCTCGGTTCGCTGGCGTACAGAGCCTGCTCCTAGGACCCAGTAGATGGCAGGGGCATTTTCAGCCTGTTTGATTCAGACGGTGGAACCGTTCTCGACACGGCCCCGGCCGTTCTCTTTGGCGCGGTATAGTGCCTTGTCGGCGGCATCGACCAGAGATTTCACAGAATGGTCTTTTTGGGGAACGGCAGAGGCGACGCCGATGCTGACCGTCAAGATTTTTTCGATCGGGCTGTGTTGGTGCTCTATGGCTTCATCCTTGATGACCTGTAGCAGTCGGTTGGCAAGTTTAATGGCGGCGTCTTTTGCAGTGTTGGGCAACAGAACAATGAACTCTTCACCACCATAACGAGCGACCATATCGGAGTCTCGCAGGGCAACTGACTCCATGGCAATGGCAACGCGGCGCAGGCAGTCGTCACCGGCTTGGTGGCCATAGTGATCATTGTATTGTTTGAACAGGTCAATATCGATCAACAGAATAGAGAGGGGGGCGCCGGCTCGCCCCAATATTGCCCAGTCCCACTCCAGTTTTCGGTCCAGCGCCAGGCGATTGTACAGGCCGGTCAGCGCATCCTTCTCCGATAGTGATTTTAGCTCGAAATTGGCTCTTTGCAGTTCCTGTTGGGTGCTGATGAGGCGCGCATGTTCCTTGTTGAGCTTTGTATTGAGTTCGCTCAGTTCCTGGTGTTTCTTGTCCACCGTCCGCAGCAGATTATTGAAGTTGCCAGCCAACTGGCCTATCTCATCGTTGCTCTGCAGTGTCGATTGTTTCGCATAATTCCCGGTACTGGTGATCTGCTGAATCTCTGATGTCAGACTCTGCAACGGCGTGACCAGATGCCGGCGCAGCACCCACCATGTGACCAGCGCTGCGAGCAGGCATACCAGAACAAATGCGGTGATGACCTGCTGCAGTGTCTGAGCACCAGAGAGCGTAATGTCCCGAGGCAGATAGGTGGTGACTATAAATCCCCCTTCGTGCCCTGACAGGTAGGGTTCGCTGGCCACCAGCAGTTCACGGTTGGGACGCTCGATCAGAAAGCCGGCATTCTCTGTCAGCGCCGCATGAGAAACAAGCGGACCAATTTCAAAGTCAACAGAAACCTGCCAGCTGAAAGCTTCAACCAGAGTGGGATTGATCGTGGTACCGAGCAGTAGATAGCCGTTGGCTACGCCGATGCTGCTGCTTTGAACAATGGGGCGCATGGAAAACATGACTGGCATTTCGTTCAGCTGAAACAGGCCGCTGTGGTAGCGTTCATCCATGGGCACATCCGGACTGATACGGGGGACAAAGTCAGCAATATGTTGGAGAAGGTCATCCAGGTGGGCGTCAGTAAGGTCCATCTGCGGCGCACCGGGTGAAAAGTCGAAAACCCTTGCCCAAAGTACATTAAGGTCCAGATCAACAAATGCCACTACATCCGTACCATAGTTTTCGAAGGTGGCAGGGTAGAGGTTGGAGTCGATATACCCTTGGTTTCTGTCTTCAGCGAACTGGTAGGTATCACTCCATGCAGACCAGTCGTATACCGTGAAATCTATGGTCTCCAGCAGGATGTCAAAACGCTGCAGCACTCGATTGGTATTGGCTACAGCCTGCGTTTCTTCCAGCCTGTTGAACTCGGTGGCGACCAGTCTGCTTTGCAGAACGTATACAGCCAGAGTCAAAGTCAGACCCATGACAAGAATTGCGACAGTCATCTTGGATGATATGGACTTCATAGTCACCCCTTGCCAGAAGGCAGAACATGCAGCGAACTCCGATAGCTGCTTTCACCGAGATTGTCCCGATATCATACCCTTGACGTCATTATAGCAGGCTTACGCTGTTCGGTGTGCCATTATCCGACGCGCCGGATTCAGCTGTTCTGGCTTTCTTTAAAGCGATTTTGGTCCTGGATGTGAAATGTCTGCGGGCTACTGCAGCAGCCTCTCCCAGTCGGAAGAGCGGTCAAGGCGTTGCTCTTCCTGTTCGATCTCCAGCAGCCGCTCGCGTACATTGCGAATATGCGCTGTGGCAGCTTTCTGGGCCCAATCGGCCTGTCGACTCATGACCGCATTGTAGATCTGACGGTGATGCCGGTCGATCTTTTTCTTGGAAGCCTCTCGGTGGTAGAGGTTGTTCACCGAAGCCAGCACCGAGTTCAGCATCAGCTCCATCAGGCTCTGCAGCGTATGCACCAGCACCGGGTTGTGCGAGGCCTCGGATATGGTCTGGTGAAAGGCATGATCCAGCTTTGCGGCTTTCAGCGGGTCGGTCGATTCCTGCCCGGCCTGTTCCATGGCTTCAAAGGCATGGGTAATGCGATGAAAATCTTCTTCAGTGCCCCGGTCGGCCGCCAGATAGGCCGCTCGTCCCTCCAGCAGTTCTCGTACTTCCAGCAGATCATACAGGGTTCTGGGGTGCTCTCTGAACAGATGGGTCAGGGCGCTGCCCTGTTCCAGATTGGGCACCAGCCCTTTGACGATGGACCCGCGCCCATGCTGGGTGTCGATCACACCGCGCCCGCGCAGCTCTTTCAATGCTTCGCGCAGAATGTTGCGCGAGACGCCCAGGCGCTCGGACAACTGGCGCTCGGAAGGCATGGGTTTGCCGGACTTGAGCGTGCCGTCCAGAATCAATTGCTCTATTCGCCGGGCCAGCGAGCTGGACAGGGACGTGGTGTGTTTTCTGTCCTTTTGAACTGGTACTACCACTTCAAATTATCCTCATTGTATCTTTAGTAGGAATTCAATATCACTATGATTTAATTGATAAAATATAAAATTGAGCACTCATTTTTTGAAAAATAACTGGTACTACCACTAAAATTTACAGTGGACATGGGTGCCTTGCAATCTCATTCTTCGAGGATGCGCTGTCCGATATGACTAGAGGATGAACTGATGCAAGAGCGTGTTCAGACAGGGGGGCTGCAGGTTGCCCGGCCTCTCTTTGACTTGATCAACCAGGACGTGCTGCCCGGCACGGGCATCAGCAGCGAGCACTTCTGGTCTGCCTTCAGTGCCCTTATTCATGATCTGGCCCCGGTCAATCGGGATCTGCTGAAAAAGCGGGACGACCTGCAGGCCCGGATTGACCAGTGGCATCAGCAGCAGGGGAAGACAGACTTTGATGCCGAAGCCTACCGTGCCATGTTGTCGGACATCGGCTACCTGGAGCCCGAGGGCCCGGATTTCAGCATCGCCACTGAGCATGTGGATGACGAGATCGCCCAACTGGCCGGGCCGCAACTGGTGGTGCCGGTCAACAATGCCCGCTTCGCGCTCAATGCTGCCAATGCCCGCTGGGGCAGTCTCTATGATGCGCTCTATGGCACCGATGCCATCGCCGAAGACGGCGGGGCAGAGCGCGGCAAGGTATTCAATGAGACACGCGCCCGACGCGTGATCGACTGGACGCACGACTTTCTCGACCGCTCTGTGCCGCTGGACAACGGTAGCCACGCCGATGTGGTTGAGTACCGTATCGACGAGACCGGTGGTCAGCGGCAGGCTGTTGCCAGGCTGGCCGATGGCACTGAGAGCGGGTTGCAGCACCCGGAGCAGCTTGCGGGCTTCCTGGCGGACCCTGAGCTGCGGTCGCTGTTGCTGGTCAACAACGGGCTGCATATCGAGCTGCAGATCGACCGTCAGCACCCGATTGGCAAGCTGAGTCAGGCCGGAATCCGCGATGTGGTGCTGGAATCGGCGCTGTCGACCATCATCGACTGCGAGGATTCGGTGGCCGCCGTTGATGCCGAGGACAAGGTGGCGGTGTATCGCAACTGGCTGGGCCTGATGAAGGGCGACCTGACGGACACCTTCACCAAGGGCGGCAAGCCGATGACCCGGGCGCTGAACCCGGATCGCACCTATCAGGCGCCTGATGGCCAGCTGCTGACCCTGCACGGGCGCAGCTTGCTGCTGGTGCGCAATGTGGGCCATCTGATGACCAATGACGCTATTCTGGATCGCGACGGCAACGAAGTGCCGGAAGGTATCCTGGATGCCATGATCACCACGGCCTGTGCGCTGCACGACCTGAAGGGCCGCGGCAAGCTGGCCAACAGCCGCACCGGCAGCCTCTATATTGTCAAACCCAAGATGCATGGGCCGGAAGAGGTGGCGTTTACCGACCTGCTGTTCGAGCGGGTCGAGGACGCGCTGGGTTTGCCGCGCTTCACTCTGAAGGTGGGCGTGATGGACGAGGAACGGCGCACCACAGTCAACCTGAAGGAATGCATCCGGGCGGTGAAGAACCGGCTGGTCTTCATCAATACCGGCTTTCTCGATCGCACCGGTGACGAGATTCATACCAGCATGGAAGCCGGCCCCTTCCTGCGCAAGGATGACATCAAGGATCAGCCCTGGATCAAGGCCTATGAAGACTGGAACGTCGATATCGGCTTGACCTGTGGTCTGCAGGGCAAGGCACAGATCGGCAAGGGCATGTGGGCCAAGCCGGATGAGATGGCGCAGATGCTGGCCACCAAGGCCGGTCATCCGAAAGCGGGTGCCAATTGTGCCTGGGTGCCGTCACCCACGGCCGCTACCCTGCACGCCACCCATTACCATGAAGTGAATGTTCGCCAGCGGCAGGAGGAACTCAAATCGCGGCCACGCGCCATGCTCGCCGACATCCTGACGCCGCCGCTGATGCACAGCACCACCCTGACACCGCAAGAAATCCAGCAGGAACTCGACAACAATGCACAGGGGCTGCTGGGTTACGTGGTGCGCTGGATTGACCAGGGCATCGGCTGCTCCAAGGTGCCGGACATCAACAATGTCGGGCTGATGGAGGACCGCGCCACGCTGCGCATCTCCGCCCAGCATATGGCCAACTGGCTGCGCCACGGCATCTGCACGCAGGAGCAGTTGCTGGAGACACTGCAGCGCATGGCGGCCATTGTGGACCGGCAGAACCAGCACGATCCGGCCTATCGCCCCATGGCGCACGGTTTCGATGGTGTTGCCTTTCAGGCGGCCTGCGACCTGGTGTTCAAGGGCACCCGCCAGCCCAGTGGCTACACCGAACCTGTCCTGCACGCGCGCCGTCGTGAGCAGAAAAACACCTGATAACCTGATTCGGAGAACAACGCATGTTGACCATCAAGAGACTGAGCATTGACGAGGCGCATCACCTGATCACCGGGGCACGCCTCAAGGCAGAAGAGATCGGCGTGCCCATGTGCATCGCCGTGGTGGACGAGTCCGGAAATCTGATCGCTTTCGAGCGCATGAATGGCGGCAAGGTCACCAGCATCACCATCGCGCAGGACAAGGCTTTCACCGCCGGCGCGGCGCGCAAGGCGACGCACGAATACAACAAGGCCTGCGTGCCCGGCAATCTGGCCTTTGGCATTCATACCGCCATTGGCGGGCGGCTTTGTGTGGTTGGCGGCGGCTTGCCGGTGACAGTCGACGGCGAGGTGGTCGGCGGCATCGGGTTGAGTTCGGGCACGCCGGATCAGGATATGGTCTGCGCCCAGGCCGGCATCGACTATCTGCAGCAACAGATGGGTTGAACTGAGGAGCGTTGCCATGACCACGGCCACTGCTGAAAACGGGACTACCGACATCAAATCGGATCTGGCGGCGGAGTTTGCGCGTTTTCTGAAGCCGGGATGCATTATCGCGGACCAGGAAACGCAGAAGCCCTACGAATGCGACGGCCTGTCGATGTACTGCGAAATGCCCCTGCTGGTGGTGTTGCCGGAAACGGTCGAACAGGTACAGCAGGTGCTTCGGTTGTGCCACCAGCGCGCGGTGCCAGTGGTGGCGCGTGGTGCCGGTACCGGGCTCTGTGCCGGCGCCATGCCGCACAGTGAAGGTGTGCTGCTGTCGCTGGCCAAATTCAACCGGATTCTGGATATCGACCCTCTGGCGCGTACCGCCCGGCTGCAGCCCGGGGTGCGCAACCTGGCCATCAGCGAAGCGGCCTGGCCGCATGGGCTCTACTATGGGCCGGACCCGTCCTCCCAGATTGCCTGCAGCATCGGCGGCAATGTGGCAGAAAACTCCGGCGGTGTGCACTGCCTGAAATACGGGCTGACCGTGCACAACCTGCTACAGGTGGAAATGATCACGGTCGAAGGTGAGCGTCTGGTGATCGGCAGCGAAGGCCTCGACAGTGGCGGCCCCGACCTGCTGGCGCTGATCACCGGGTCGGAAGGGCTGCTCGGTGTGATTACCGAAGTGACGGTGAAGCTGCTGCCGATGCCGGAAAAGGCACAGGTGGTGATGGCCGCCTTCGACTCGGTGCAGACCGCCGGAGAGGCGGTCAGCGCGGTGATCAGCCGGGGTATTATTCCGGCCGGCCTGGAGATGATGGACAAGCACGCCATCGTCGCGGCCGAGGCCTTTGTGCAGGCCGGCTACCCGACCGAGGCCGAAGCGCTGTTGCTGTGCGAGGTCGACGGCACGCAGGAAGAAGTGCAGGAGCACATCCAGCAGGTGTCCGAGCTGTTCGAGGGCATGGGCGCCAGTATCCGGGTCTCGCACGATGATGCCGAGCGGGCGCTGCTGTGGAAGGGGCGCAAGTCGGCCTTTCCTGCCGTGGGCCGCATTTCGCCGGACTACTACTGCATGGACGGCACCATTCCGCGCGGCCAGTTGGCGCCCGTGCTGCTGGCCATGCAGGAGATGTCCGAACGCCATGGCCTGCGCGTGGCCAATGTCTTTCACGCCGGCGACGGCAATCTGCATCCGCTGATTCTGTTCGACGCCAATGTGCCGGGCGAGTTCGAGCGCGCCGAGGCCTTCGGTGGCGAGATTCTGGAGCTTTGCGTCGCGGTGGGCGGCTGCATCACCGGCGAGCATGGGGTCGGGGTCGAGAAGATCCGACAGATGGCCATTCAGTTCCGGGATGAAGAAATTGCGCAGTTCCATGCCATCAAGGCGGCCTTTGATCCGGTCGGCACGCTGAACCCGGGCAAAGGCATACCGGTGCTGAAAAACTGTCAGGAATATCGCGCCCTGAAGCCGGACGGCATGCAGCCCATGGCCCACGTGCACGGATCAACATCATGACGGATGCAACACAGAGCCTGATCGAGCAGGTCAACAGTGCCCGGGCCGAACAGCGCCACCTCAGAATCGTGGGGGGTGACAGCAAGGCTTTCATGGGCCGGGAGACCACTGAGGGTGAGTCGCTTGAGGTGGGTCGGCACAACGGCATTGTCAGTTACGAGCCTGTCGAGCTGGTGCTGACCGCCCGTGCCGGAACCCCACTGGCAGAGATCGAGGCCGCTCTGGCCGAGCACCATCAGATGCTGGCGTTCGAGCCACCGCATTTCGGGGGCGGTGCCACCATTGGCGGTACCCTGGCCTGCAATCAGTCCGGCCCGGCTCGCCCCTGGAGTGGTTCGGTGCGCGACATGGTGCTGGGTCTGCGACTCATCAACGGGCGCGGTGAACATCTGCGTTTTGGTGGTCAGGTGATCAAGAACGTGGCCGGCTATGATGTCTCCCGTCTGCAGGCCGGTGCTCTGGGTACTCTCGGCGTGATTACCGAGGTGAGCCTGAAGGTCATGCCCATACCTGCAGTGACCCTGACCCTGGTACAGGAGATGCCGGCCGATCAAGCCATTGCGCAGATGAACCGCTACAGCGGCCTGCCCAAGCCATTGACCGGTGCCTTCTGGCTCGACGGCAAACTCTACCTGCGTCTGGCTGGCGCCGAGAGCGCGGTCAATGGCACGGCACAGCAGTGGGGCGGCGAGCGTCTGGAGGACGCTGATACCCTGTGGCAGCAACTGAACAACCACCAGCTCGACTTCTTCAACACCGACAGGCTGCTCTGGCGATTTTCAGTCAACTCGGCCGCTCCCCACTGGCAGCCGCAGCAGAACTGGCTGCTGGACTGGGGTGGCAGCCAGCGCTGGCTGAGCGGGGACGGCGATCCGGCGGTTATGACTGAGCAGGCCGGCGCAGCGGGTGGCCAGGTATCGCTGTTTCGCGGTGGTGATCGCCAGAGCGAGGTCAGCCCGGCGCTGGCGCCACCGCTGCAAAAGCTGCATCAGCGCCTGAAAGTCGCCATGGATCCCGACGGGATCTTCAACAAGGGCCGGCTGTACGGCTGGATGTAACAGGAAAGCGCCATGCAAACCAATATTCATCCCAAGTTCGAGCAACGCAGTGACATAGACGAAGCGGAGTCCATTCTGCGCAGCTGTGTGCATTGCGGCTTCTGCAATGCGACCTGCCCGACCTATCAAGAACTGGGCGACGAGCGCGATGGCCCGCGCGGGCGCATCTACCTGCTCAAGCAGTTTCTGGAAACCGGCGAAATTACTGAGGCCTCCCAAACGCATCTGGACCGATGCCTGACCTGTCGCAGTTGCGAAACCACCTGCCCTTCGGGCGTTCAGTACGGCCGTCTGATCGATATCGGCCGTGATGTCATGGAAGAGCAGTTGGATCGACCATTTAGGCAAAAAGCCATGCGCTGGGCCCTGCGCAAGGTGTTGCCATACCCCGTCCGGTTCACGCCCCTGTTGCGTCTGGGGCAGGTGTTCAAGCCGCTGCTGCCGGGTGCGCTGAAAGCCAAGGTGCCCGAGTATCAGAAGGCCTTGCCCTGGCCTGCGACCCGCCAGCCGCGCCGCATGCTGACTCTGGCGGGGTGTGCCCAGAGTGCTGCCACACCCAACACCAATGCCAGCGCTGCGCGGGTGCTGGACCGGCTCGGAGTCAGCCTGGTGGAAGCGCCGAAGGCAGGCTGTTGCGGCGCCGTCAGCTATCACCTGGCGGCGCACGACGAAGGCCTGGAGTTCATGCGCCGCAATATCGACGCCTGGTGGCCGGAGATAGAAGCGGGTGCCGAAGCCATTGTGATCAGTGCCTCTGGCTGCGGCGCCATGGTGCAGGACTACGGTGCGCTGCTCAGCGATGACCCGGAGTACGCCGAGAAGGCGGCACGCGTCAGCGCCCTGGCGAAAGACCTGTCGGAAGTCCTGCTGCCGGAAGACCTGACCAAGCTGCAGCCGGCAGAATCACCGCTGAAGACCGCCGTGCATTGCCCCTGCACCCAGCAGCATGCACTGAAGCTGACGGGCACGGTCAAGCGGATTCTGACGCAGGCCGGCATCCCGTTGGCAGAAACAACGGATGATCACCTTTGCTGTGGCTCTGCCGGCACCTATTCCATCCTGCAGCCGGAGATGAGCCAGACATTGCTCGGCAACAAGCTGAAAGCGTTGACCGGTGACAATCCGGACCAGATAGTAACGGCCAATATCGGCTGCCAGATGCACCTGGCGACACGCTCGGACGTGCCGGTCAGACACTGGATCGAGTTGCTGGATGAGCAGGCCCATTAGATTCGTTTTTCAGGTCACCCCTTGCCCGTGAATCGGCACCGGGTTGCAAGCTCTTGCCGCTTGTTTCCGCTCCATACCGCCTGAAAAGGCACTGCCCGTCGCGATCCACCGCAAAACAGCTGGCCAGCCGAAGCTGGCCCGCATCTTGAATAGTCTCTACCACACATTGATCAACAACGGTTAACAGGTGGTGGAGTAGCCATGGAAACAATGGATATCAGCATTCTTATCGGAACCTTCAGTGCCGGCATTCTGACCTGCGGGCTGGCGGCGCTGGTGGCATTGCGTTTTCGCGGTGACGGCCAGGGTGACCCGGCAGAACAGACGCGGCGTGCATTGCTTGAATCGGTGGCGCAGAATGTCAGTGAAGTGCACCATGTCTATCAGCAGTTTCTGGCGCTGGCGCTGGAGTTTTCCCGTCAGGGCAACAGCTGGCCAGCGCACCGCAAGCAGGAACTGCGGCGCACCACGGACGAACTGGTCAAGGTGTTCCGCAATCTGACCGAAGCCGAGGCGACGCTGCTGCTGCTCGGTGAAAAGAAGCTGGAACGTGCCCTGCGCATCTATGGCGCCAAGATCGTGCACCTGCGCCGGCAGATCTATGCCGAGAAGGACAGCTTTACCGGTGATGACATTCACGGCATCGACCAGGTACGTCAGGACATTGCAGAGCTGCGCGAAACTTTCTACGATGCGCTGAGTTCGCGCTTCAAGCTGGCCTGAACCGCCTGTCTTGAAGTCTGCCTGAAATGCGGGGCCATTGGTTTAGGTAAACTGGGCCCCGTTTTTGTGTTGGAGTCCTGTTGCCTTGCCCCTGGTCGAATCCGAGTTCCGTTCGCCGCACTGGTTGCCCGGTGGCCACCTGCAGACCCTGTATCCGTTCTTTTTCCGTCGTCTGAGCCTGGCCAGCGAGCCGGTCGAGATTGCCACGCCGGATGGCGACCGCCTGGTTGCCGACTGGTATCCGCCGCCCGACAGGACGGCTCCGTTGCTGCTGATTGCCCATGGCATGGAGGGCAACTCGCAACGACCCTATGTGCTGGGTCTGGCGCAGGCTGCCCAGCGTCAGGGATTTGCCGTGCTGGCCTGGAACCTGCGCGGCTGCGGTCGGCAGGACAACCTGTTGCCGAAATCTTATTACGCCGGTTGCAGCGATGATCTGAATGCAGTGATCGAATGGGGCAGGGCGCAGCATGCCGGCCCGGTCGTGCTCAGCGGCTTCTCCATGGGCGGCAATATTACCCTGAAATGGCTGGGCGAAGCCGGAGATCAGGCAGCCAGGCTCGGGGTAAAGGCCGCAGCCACCGTGGCGGTGCCCTGTGACCTGATGGGATGCAATACCGAGCTGGAAAAGCCCACCAACACGCTTTATCGCCGCCGTTTCGTGCGCGACCTGCGCCGCCGTCTGCGGGCCAAGGCACTGCGTTTCCCGACCGAGTTCGATCTGCGCCCATTGGAGGATATTCGCACCGTGCGCCAGTTCGACGATCATTACACGGCGCCCATGCATGGCTTCCGCGATGCGGCCCATTATTACAGCGAGTGCAGCGCCAACGGGTTTCTGGAGACCATTCGTGTGCCGACACTGATGCTGAATGCGCGCAATGATCCGTTTCTGAGTGGCAGTTGCTTTCCGACGCAACTGGCGGAGAGGCATGACTGGCTCTGGCTGGAGCAGCCGGCAACGGGCGGGCATGTCGGATTCTATGCTGCCAACGGATATTTCTGGGAGAGCGAACGGCTGGCGGTTTTTCTGCGTCAGCAACTGGCGACAGAATAGTCAGAAAACAGGCTCACACCACGGAAATATGCTATCATCCGGGCGCCATGAGCGAGTCAGTAACCCCCTTCACACCACCGGACGAGTTTGTTGACCTGGATACCCAGGGGCTGAACTGTCCGGAACCCGTCATGCTGTTGCATGCCGAAGTCCGAAAAGCGGGCCCGGGTGATGTGATCCGGGTACTGGCTTCTGATCCGTCAACCCAGCGTGACATCCCGCGTTTCTGCCAGTATCTGGGGCATGAACTGTTGCGGGCGCAGGGCGATGACGGGTTATACACCTATTGGATAAGAACCGCCGCGTCCTGAGGCCCGATTTCGACTGGAATCGGGGATCTGCTCTGGCCAACTGTTTTGGGCGCTGCGGCACAGCGGATAAGAGAACGTATTGCTATGTCGACAGACCTGAAACAACCCCTGCCTTTCAAGGCTCTACCCCTGCCCGGTGCCCTGAAAAAGGCGCTGGATGAAATGAAGTTTACCGAATGCACGCCGATTCAGCAGCAGGTGCTGCCCTTTGCTTTGCGCGGCCGTGACTGCATTGGCCGGGCCCAGACGGGCACGGGTAAAACAGCGGCGTTTCTGCTGGCGGTCATGAGCGACCTGCTGTATCAGCCGCTGCCGGAGCAGTTCCAGGGCGAGCCGCGGGCGGTCATTCTGGCCCCAACGCGCGAACTGGCCCTGCAGATTGCCGCCGATGCGGAACTGCTGGCACAGTTTACCGACCTGGAAATCCACACGCTGGTTGGCGGGCTGGACATGCAGAAGCAGCGCAAAGGGCTGCAGACACGGCATGTGGACCTGCTGATTGCCACGCCCGGTCGCCTGATGGACTTCGTGCGTCAGCGTGCTGTTTTCCTTGATCAGACCGAGGTCTTTGTCATAGACGAAGCCGACCGTATGCTGGATATGGGCTTTATACCGGACATCAAGTACATAGAGCGGGCCATGCCACCGAGCAAGGAGCGCCAGACCTTGCTGTTTAGCGCTACCTTCACGCAGGACATCCTCAACCTGTCGGAGCGCTGGACAAATAACGCGGAATTTGTCGACATTGCACCGGAGTTCACGACGGCCGAGAAAGTCGAGCAGAAGCTGTATCTGACCTCCACCGACGAGAAGATGGGTCTGCTGCAGGCCATTCTCGAGCAGGAAGAAGTGACCAAGGCCATCATTTTTGCCAACCGTCGCGATCTGGTGCGCAAGCTGTTCGAGAAGCTCAAGTCTTCACCGCACAAGGTGGCCATGCTGTCGGGTGAGATTACCCAGGACAAGCGCCTGAAAACACTGGCCGGCTTCAAGACCGGCGATATCGATATCCTGGTGGCCACGGATGTGGCGGGCCGTGGTCTGCATGTGGATGATGTCAGCCATGTCATCAACTTCACGTTGCCGGAAGACCCGGAAGACTATGTACACCGCATTGGCCGTACCGGTCGTGCCGGGGCCGAGGGTCGTTCCTACAGCTTTGTCTGTGAAGACGATGCCTTTCTGGTGGAAGACCTGCAGAAGTTTATCGGACAGAGTCTGCAGATAGAGCACCCGCCCGAGCATCTCATGGCTCATGCGCATACTGGCTGACGAAAACATGCCGGCGGTGGCGGCGCTGTTCGACGATGTCGCCACCGAAATCAGAACCTGCCCCGGGCGCACCATGACGCCCGCGGCGCTGGCTGATGTGGATGTGCTGCTGGTGCGCAGCGTCACCCGAGTGGATGCCGATCTGCTCTCCCGCGCCGATCATCTGCGCTTTGTCGGTAGTGCCACCATCGGCACTGACCATGTCGATCGGGCCTGTCTTGCCGACCGTTCCATTCCCTTTGCCTGGGCGCCCGGCTGCAATGCACTGGGTGTTGTCGACTTTGTGCTGGGTGCACTGCTGCTGCAGTTTCCCGATGACCCTGCTGCGCTGCGAAAGAAACGGGTTGCCGTAGTCGGCGCCGGTAATGTCGGGGGGCGTCTGGTCAGCCGCTTGCGGGCGCTGGGTCTACAGGTGGATGTTTGTGACCCACCGCGAGAAGCCACTGGCGAACCCGGACCCGACGGTGCGCCTGAATCCCGATTTGTCAGTCTGCAAGAGGCCTTCACAGCCGATATAGTCTGTTGTCATGCGCCACTGACGGTCAGCGGCGGTTGGCCGACTCAGGGTATGGTGACTGCCGACCTGATGATGCAGATGCCGGAGCACGCTATTGTGCTCAATGCCGGGCGCGGGGGAGTGATCGCCTCCGACGTGTTGCGGGAGACTCTGCGCCGGCGACCCGACCTTCAGTTGCTGCTGGATGTCTGGGATCCGGAGCCTGACCTGCCTCTGGATATTATGGCCCACACCCGCATGGCCACTGGCCATATTGCCGGCTACTCGCTGGAGGGCCGGGTGCGGGGCACCTGGATGCTGCGCCGGGCGGTGGCCGAAGAGCTTGGGCTGGCACCACCGGTGCAGTCGGTTACCGACCTGCTGCCACGCGCTCCGACAATTTCGTTGAATGCGGCTGAACTGCCGGATGACGCCTGGCAGGTACTGCGGGAGGCCGTGCTGCGTGTCTGCGACCCGGTAGGTGATGATCAGCGGTTTCGTGAGGCTATTGGTGCGGTGTCGGCGAAGGACAGAGGCTCGGCGTTTGATGCCTATCGGCGTGATTATGCCGGGCGCGCCGCTCCTCGGCGCGAGCTGGGGTCGACGGTGATCGAGCATCAGGGGTTGGGAGACGAGGCACTGCGCCTGCTGCGCACCGCGGGCTTTATTGTGCGGTAGGAGCGCCGGTCCGACGCCTCGGCCCCGTTGCGCGATGGGGCCGCAGGCCCCTATGCAGGGCGGCTCCGCCGCCAAGCGCAGATAAATCATCGCCTACAAATGTGCCTCTATTGTAGGCGCCGGCCTTGGCCGCGCTCGGGGCCGCAGGCCCCCAATCAAACCCTGAAATACCGACCCGCCGAGGCCACCAGTACACTCTGCACCGCTGCCTCCATATCCTGCGACGATCCGGTGAGCAACGCCTGCTCCAAGGCATCGATTGGCCGCTGCGAGCTATCCTTGTGCCAGCCACACAACAACGCCAGTGACTTCTCGGTCAGCACACAGTGGTTGAAACCGACCTGCTGATCCTGCGAGGTGTAGGTCAGGTAGCCTTCCCGGGCCAACCACAGAATAGTGGCCAGACAGGCCAGATGGCGCGGGCTGTGCTGACCAAACTCGTCGAAATCATGCGGCCCGCAGATATCATCGACCCACAGAGGCTCTTCGCGCGGAAAGCACCGATACCGGTTGATCAGGATGCGCCCGGTGTCGTTGTAGAAATCGGTCATGTGAATGTCCGGCGGAATCGCCGAACGACTCAGAAAATCCGGCTGTCTATTGCTGTCGGTAGCCATCCAGAAAACGCTCCAGCTTCTCAAGGCATTCCGTCAGGTCTTCACGGTTGGGCAGGAAGACGATGCGGAAATGGTCAACTTCGGGCCAGTTGAAGGCCCGCCCGTGCACCATCAGTATTTTCTGCTCGCGCAGGAAATCGAGAATGAATTTTTCGTCGTTGTGGATATTGAAACGCCGGGTATCAATTTTCGGGAACAGATACAGGGCGCCCTTGGGCTTCACACAGGTAATGCCGGGAATCGAGGTCAGCATCTCGTGGGCCAGGTTGCGCTGTTCATACATGCGCCCGCCGGGTGCGGTCAGGTCGTATATGGTCTGATAGCCACCCAGTGAAGTCTGTATGGCCAGTTGCGCTGGCACATTGGAGCACAGGCGCATATTGGCCAGCATGCTCAAGCCTTCCATCAGGTCGCGGGCCCGGTGCTTGGGGCCACTCAGCATCATCCAGCCAGAGCGGAAACCGGCCAGGCGATAGACCTTGGACAGGCCGTTGAAGGTGATGCACAGGACATCATCGCAAAGCTCTGCAACCGAGTGATGGGGTGTGTCATCGAAGGTGATCTTGTCGTAGATCTCGTCAGCCAGCAGCAGCAGGCTGTGCTGGCGGGCCAGTTCAATGACTTCTTCGAGCAGTTCCTTCGAATAGACAGCGCCGGTCGGATTGTTCGGGTTGATCAGCACGATCGCCTTGGTGCGGTCGGTGATCTTGGCCTTGATGTCGTCTATGTCCGGATACCAGTCCTGCTGTTCGTCACACATGTAGTGGACAGCCTGGCCACCCGACAGTGTGACCGCGCCGGTCCACAGCGGGTAGTCGGGGGCGGGTACCAGCACCTGGTCGCCGTCATTGAGCAGGGCCTGCATGGTCATGACGATCAACTCGCTGACGCCATTGCCGAGAATGATGTCTTCCACATCGACATTGGCGACGCGCTTTTGCTGGTAGTACTGCATGACCGCCTTGCGCGCCGGATAGATGCCCCGGGAATCGCTGTAGCCTTCCGCCGAATTCAGGTTGCGGATGACATCGGTAATGATCTCGTCAGGTGCGTTGAAACCAAACGGGGCCGGGTTGCCGATGTTCAGCTTGAGGATGCGGTGGCCCTCATCCTCCAGGCGCTTGGCTTCCTGCAATACGGGGCCACGAATGTCATAAAATACATTGGCCAGCTTAAGGGACTTCTTGAAATCCATCTTGGGTCGATTCCACTCGGTATGTCATGGGGCGCGCTGACCAGTGCCGAACAACGTGTGGGCGACTGTCGGAAAGGCCAGAGGTATGGTGCTCAGTTGATGTCAGGCCATGTTACCGCAGGCCACGCTAGTCGTCATAGAGTTGTTTCTTCTTCCAGCCTTCCTCTTCTTCCATCCATTTGTCCATTTCCTTCTGCATGGCCGCAGTCTGGGCTTCGTTGCGCTCGCGGTTGATTTCCTTCCATTCTTCCTGCAGCTTGCGGATCTCCGATCGACATTGTGCCATGCGCTGCTGGTACTGGGCCGACAGGCGGCTCTGACCATAGGTTTCCATGGCACGGCGCCACAATGCAGTGGCTTCACGAAACCGCTTTTGCCGGCGGGCATACTGGGCTTTGGCGATGTAGAACTCGGCACCGGTCTGAACCAATCGATTCTCGATTTCGTCAAGTAAAGCCTGAGCCTCCTGACGCGTAATCTGGCGCTGTTCGTAGGCGACCTTGATATAGCGGTAGAGGGACTTGAGGCCGGCCCGGGCTTTGTTGGCGACCGAAATATCGGTAATCGGCTCGTGCTCGCTCTCACCCTGATAGTTCGCCTGCACCAGACGCCGATGCTCTATGGCCTCCTCCAGGTCCATTTGCAGAAACCGGCTGCTGTGGCGATCGAGCTCCATCATCTGCTTGAGGTTGGTGATCAGAGTGCGGTAAATGAAGTCTTTCAGGGCACGAGACAGAAAGTTGTCGGGCAGTGAGCGAAGCATAGCCTGAAGCTTCTTGTTTTCAGTGCCCAGTTGCAGGAGCTTTTCTCGGCTGGCCTGCAAGTTGCGGTACCGCACATGCATCCACGCCATGGCACCCATCAGAACCAGGGCCAATACCACCAGGCTTACCGTTATAATGAAATCCATAGACGCAAGGCGCTCCACTTGACTTCATGCAGTGTAAATAATTATCAGGGTCAGCAAAACCGCTACTTTTCCTCATTGTGAACCAGCGCGCGCTCTGCACTTGCCGAGAGTCAGGCGCTGATGAATCCCTGTATCGCTCCGAAGGCAAGTCGGCGCAACCAAAAATGCGCACTTGATGGCACCAATATAGTGCCAGATGCTGGAAATGCACCTAAATAGTGCATATTTCGGCATGAAATGGGTCCTGAAGATGGGTCAAATAGGGTGTCAGTTGCCAAAAGCGGGTATTTGCCGCAGCATGAATCGGCTTTTCAGTAACAGCAAGCAGTTTAGGGCAATCGAAATATGACTGATACCTGGCGTCGGATTTACACCGACATGGATGGTACCTTGTTGGACCATCACACCTACGATTGGGCGCCGGCCGCACCGCTTCTGCAAGCCTGTGCCCGCAACGATATCCTCGTCATCCCCAACACCAGCAAGACAGCAGATGAACTCGAAATGTGGCTGGACCGTCTTGACCTGCCCGGTTACGGCGTTGCAGAGAATGGCGGTATGATTCTGCTACCCGAATCGCATGACTATTGGCGCAGCCACGAACCCGAGTGGGAGGGCGCCCGCACACTGGGTTTTCTGATGACCCGGCCTTACGGTGCCGTTTGCCAATGGCTCAGTGAAGTGCGCACCCGGCACGATTTTCGCTTTACCGGGTTTCATGATGTTGAAGTCGAGACGGTGATGGCCTGGACCGGGCTGAGCGAAGAAGAGGCGACGCTGTCCATGCGCCGACAGTGTGGGGAACCCCTGGTGTGGGAAGGCGACGACGAGTCGTACCAGAAGTTTGCAGGCCTGGCGCGAGCAGACGGATGGAGCGTCACCCGAGGAGGGCGTTTCGTGCATGTGGGTGATGATACCAGCAAGGCAACGGCCATGCGCTGGCTGGAGTCTCACCTGCCTGAACCGGGTCATGCCATGGCGCTGGGCGACGGCGAGAACGACCGCACCATGCTGGAGAATGCCGACAGTGCAGCGGTTATACGCAACGGCAAAGGCGAGCACCTGCAGTTGGAACGCGCCGATGCCTATTATACCGATGCTGCCGGTCCCAAAGGCTGGGTTGAAGGGGTACAGCACTGGCTCGCACGCGAAGGCATCCGACTCGACTGACACCAACGATAATGAAACTGGGAGTGCAATGGTATGGGTGATTTCTTTCAGAACGGCGTGATCGCCAATCTGCACAATCTGGTCGACAGGCCACTGGAAAGCCTGGAAGCTGAGCTCAGAGGGTTTGCCCGCAGCAACCCGATGGCACTGGTACTGCCTTCGTTGTATTCCGAGCTCCAGCAGCCGGCACTCGAGGGAATGGTGGATGAGCTGAAAGAAGTCAACTACCTCAATGAGGTGGTGGTGGGCCTGGATCGCGCCAACCGGGAAGAGTTCGAGCACGCCAAGGAATATTTCGCGCGCATGAACCAGCCGCTGCGCATTCTCTGGAATGACGGACCGCGCCTGCGCAAGATAGACCGCCAACTGGAAGACCTGGGCCTGGCCCCGCAGGACCCGGGCAAGGGGCGCAATGTCTGGTATTGCTATGGCTACATTCTGGCCTCGGGCAAGGCGAAAGCCGTCGCCATGCATGATTGCGACATCAAGACCTACAATCGGGACATGCTGGCCCGCCTGATCTACCCGGTGGCCAACCCGAAATTCCGCTATCAGTTCTGCAAGGGCTATTACGCCCGGGTGGCAGACAACAAGCTGAATGGCCGCGTTTGCCGGCTCCTGGTATCGCCGTTGATTCGCAGTCTGCGCAAGGTGATTGGCCCGGATCCGTTCCTGGATTATCTGGACAGCTTCCGTTATGTGCTGTCGGGGGAGTTTTCCCTGCGCACCGATGTGCTGCCGAACATGCGTATTCCCAGTGACTGGGGTCTGGAGATCGGGATTCTCAGTGAGCTGTTCCGCAACTATTCCAACCGCAGTGTCTGCCAGGTCGACATCGCCGACATCTATGATCACAAGCATCAGCCCCTGTCGAAGGATGACGCGACAGCCGGCTTGGCCAAAATGAGTCTGGATATCAGCAAGTCTGTCTTTCGCAAGCTGGCCACTAATGGGCAGGTGCTGTCGGAAGAGCATTTCAGATCGATCAAGGCAGCCTACTATCGCATCGCGCTGGATTTTGTCGGCATGTACTACGACACCGCCACCATCAACGGTCTGAAGGTTGACCGGCATGCGGAAGAAGAGGCTGTCGAACTGTTTGCCAGCACCATCATGGAAGCCGGCAAGCAGTATCTGGAAAACCCCATGGCGACTCCGTTCATCCCCAGTTGGAACCGCATCCAGGCCGCTGTGCCGGATGTCCTCGAGCAGATCTACGACGCGGTGGAGCTGGACAACAACTGATCGCCTTCACTGTTAACCCGGCAGATCGGGTTCGTTGTGTTGCAGCAACGATACCCACTGCCGGTTTTCTGTTTCCAGCGTCTCTGTCAAGGCGCTGACCAGGCCGCGCAGCTCTCTTGTGCGGGCCCAGGCTTCTGCCTCGTCATTGATCTGGATGCCGCTCTCGGTGACATCCCGGTGCAGGGTAAGTGCTGTATCCAGCGTGCGCAGCTGGTGCAGCGTGTGCTGTGCCATGGCCGATACCCGCGCCACCTCATTCTGATTCAGCACCCCGTGGATGGCAGCCCCCCAGGCCGGAAAGAACGCTGTGAAGAACAGTATGCCGGGCAGCGTGAACAGGAAGTGACTGAGCACGGCCAGAAAGGTCATGCCGAACAGCACCAGAGAAAAGCGGTGCAACCGGTGGTGGTCTTCATGCAATTTGTGGTGCAGGTGCGCAAAGTAGCGCCGGTTGCTGGACAGCGCATGCCGGGTCAGATTCAGCGTGGCTTCGTTGTGGTGCGTGATGCGAAACCAGGGCTTGCCAGTCGCGCTGCGCGGCAGGCCCTCGGCGATCAGAATACGCTGCAGAATCCACGACTCCGGGTGCAGCGGCCGCATGGTGACGCCATCGCCTCTGCGGTCTGGTGTCCACAGGCGCTGGCGCATGCAATCGGGAAGTACCAGCAATGGAAACCCCAGGCGCAGTATGCGCAATTGCTCGGTCATGAAGCGATAGCCCATCCAGCGTCGGTGCCAGCCCTGCAGGCGCGCCCCCAGCACCTTGCTCACGATCAGGCGCAGCAGCAGAAACTCCAGGATCACCCAGACCAGACTCAGGCCGCCGATACTGGCTGGCCAGAGATAGATGGCACCCGCGACGGCACAGAAAACGGCCATGGCAGCGGCATAGAAGATCAACCAGGTATCATCCCGGTAACGCATGGCGCACCGTCTTGCCTGCTGCTCGCCAAAAGCGAAGTAGTGGGGCAGAAACTGCTCTCGGATCGGGCTATCCGGTTCTGGTTCAGTCTGGCGTGGCGGTGGTGACTGCTGACTCTGGCGCAGGCGCTCGCGGACCTCACTCGGACTGGTTTTGATCAGGCTGGCCAGAGCTGTATGCAGGCGGCTGGTAATGCGTTCATGCCATTGCGGAGGCGGAGCACTCATGGTGAGGTACTCGAGCACCTGATATCCAGGGGAGGGCCGCGGGGTATCCACCATGGCCCTGAGCCAGGCACGGAAACCTTGCCACCACTGCCACAGGTTGGGTGGTGCTGGTCCCGGATGACGACCTGAAAGATGGCGCACCCACTGCCAGCCCAGTTGGGGCAGGGTGTGTTGACGGGCCAGCACCTCGCGCTGCCGACGTTCCGGGTTATGGTCATCCAGACTGTCTGCGAAGGGCAGCAGCAGGCCCCGCATCCAGCGTTGCATCAGATGGCGGAAGGCTGCGCTGTCAGCGGGCAGCGTCGAGAACAGTTTTTGCACCATGTCGGGGGTGGCACCCAGCACTTCCAGCTCCGCCAGTGCCGTGTCGGTCAGGCGTTCCGGGTCGGTCAGGTGCACCCGTGGCGGCTGGTCGGCCCTCGGCTGAATCCATACAACCGGTGTGCGCCGCAGCAAAGCCGTGCGCACGGCCAGTGCCGTACCACTGCGCATCGGGAAGGGTTCTTCGCCGTCCCAGACGGCAATCATCAGATCGGAAAAGCACAGCGCCAGGTCATCGCGCAGACTGTAATCTTCCTGCCGCAGCTTGCGCTGCAGGTGGCGCGTGGGGCGCATGCCAAGCGCTATGGCACGGCGTGCTTCAGGTTGGGTGAAGGCGGCGTCAGCGGCCCGACCGGGAGCGATGATATTGAGGCGGTAGCCGCATTGCTCGGCCAACTGTGCGGCGGTTTCATCGGTACCCGAGGCATCACCGGTAAACAGCCGGTAGGCCGGTGTAAGGCCGCGATATACAGGATGACCATCCTTGAAGGCCTCGGCGGCGCACTCTTGCACAGTGAGCAGCACCTGCTTCAATGCTACGGCGATGTCGTTGAAGGGGGGTGTCTGGCCCTGTCGTACCAGGCGGGGCTGTCGATGGCCCGCCACCATGACGCCGAGCGCCGGCAGAAAAGCATCGCGACCGGGCTCTATGGGGGCGTCATGATTATAGGTATCAGTGGGCATGGGCTCATCATGCCACTCTGGGGCCTCCGGTCAAATCCGGAATACGCCGACCCGCGCAGTCAGTTGCTCTGCCAGATCCGACAGTTCACTGCTGGCACTGGCCACCTGCTCGGAGCTGGACGAACTGGCCTGGGTGGCCGTGTTGATCCGCTCAATGGCCTGGCTCACCTCGGCGGCGACCTGGGTCTGCTGCTCTGAAGCGCTGGCAATCTGATTGTTCATGTCAGTCAGCGACGAGACATATCCGCGTATCCGCTCCAGGGCCGACGCAGAATCCTGTGTTTTGGTCACCGTGTTCTGGGCCAGCTCACGGCTGCTTTCCATCACTTCGCTGGCCTGTGTCGAGCCGGTCTGCAACTCACCGATCATGCGGCTGATTTCTCGCGTTGATTCCTGAGTACGGCTGGCCAGCGAGCGCACCTCGTCTGCGACCACGGCGAAGCCACGACCATGCTCTCCGGCGCGCGCGGCTTCGATGGCCGCATTCAATGCCAGCAGGTTGGTCTGTTCGGCGATCGCGCTGATCACTTCAATGATGCCCTCGATTTCGCTGCTTTGCGAAGACACCTGCTGCACTCGGCGAGCCGCTTCTTCCAGCGTTTCGGCAAGCCGGTTCATGGCTTCGGTAGAGGAACGTACCGTCGAATTGCCGGTATCCACTTCCTGATCCGCAGTCTGCGTGGCTTCGGCGGCGCGGGTGGCCTGCTCGGTTACTTCACGCACCGAGGCCGTCATCTGGCTGATGGCTGTGGCAATCTGCTCGGTTTCGCGGGACTGCAGCAGAATTTGCTGATTGTTGTCACCGGCGGTAGAGCGCAGTTCCAGTGAGGCGCGGGTCAGATCATCCGCCGCCGACCGCACGTCCAGAATCGTCTCGGACAGTTGCCGGCCCATGCGATTGAGGTGATCCATGACGCTGTCCGGGTGACGGGATTCCTGGAGCTCGGTGAGATCACCTTCCGCCATCCGCCTGATGGCAGCAGAAACCGCTTCGGGCTCGGCACCCAGAGTGCGCCTCAGGTTGATGATGATGGCGGCAGAAATCACGGCACTGGCCAGCAGGGCAATGGCGGCGACCAGTACCATGGCACGGCCGAACCCGCCGGCAATGGCCTGGACACGGCTGATGTCCGTCTGGATTTCTGCTTCCTGATAATCGATGAACACATTGATCCGATTCAGCCATTCGGTATAGCGGGCTGACACATCATTCAGCAATAGCTCTCGCGCCGCATCGATGTCGCCATTGCGGCGCAGGGTCAGCAGGCGGTCGGTGGCTTCCAGAGTCTGGGTTTCGATGTCATTGATGCGGTCCATCAACTGGTGTTCTTCCGGCCCTGCGTCAGAGGCACTCATGGCCAGACTCATGGGCTGGGCGGACGCCTGATAGAAGGCATCCAATTCATCGATCTGGGCCAGAAAACCGCGCAGATCAGTGTCATTGTCCGTGAGCACCGCATCGCGGATGGCAATGGCTCTGTCATGCACGCTGCCACGGAAATTGATCGCATAGCGCTGCTTTTGCGTGGCGCCTTCGTTGACTTCGGTGAGGGTGCTGTCAATGATGCTGACCCGCTGTATGCCAAACAGCGTAATGATGACCATAAGCGCCACGACCAGGCCGAAGCCCAGGCCAAGACGCTGAGCCAGGGTAAGTTTGATGCGCATAACGACTGCTTCTCTGTCAGGGGCGCTGTGCCCCGCGCTGGCGGGACTGTTGAAGCGCGGGTTTTAGTTGCATGGGTTTACGCCGGTGTGTTCGGTTTGGTTCAATATATGTCCTGATTCAATGTGATAGTTTATTGCTATTATTGATTTGAGCTGCTGCGCGCAGCGCCATGCTATGGCACTCTGTTGCCATGAAACAGGAGCGGGAGGTCGAGGCAGGCATGAAAGCTGGAAAACTGGGACGTTGGGCAGGCAGTTTTCTGCTGCTGGTCATGGTGGTTGTTGTCGCCGGTGGCGGGTTCGTCTACTGGCAGTTGAGTGGAAGTCTGGCTCAGTTGGACGGCGAAGTGCGCCACAACAGCCTGTCGGTGCCGGTACTGGTGGAGCGCGATGCGCAAGGCATACCCCGCATCATATCTCAGGAACGCGCGGATTCGGCTTTTGCACTCGGCTTCCTGCATGCCCAGGAACGCTATTTTCAGATGGATCTGTTGCGCCGTAATTCGGCCGGTGAGCTCAGCGCACTGTTTGGCGAAGTGGCTCTGGATCATGATCGCACCATCCGCCGCCACCAGTTCAGGCAGCGCGCGCTGGCCGCCTATGAGGCATTGCCGGAAGATCAGAAGACTGTTCTGGATGCCTATGTCGAGGGCGTCAATCATGGCCTGGGCGAGTTGCGCAGCAAACCCTTCGAATACTGGCTGCTCGGTCAGGAGCCACTGCCCTGGCTGCTGGAAGATACGTTTCTCACCCTCTATTCCATGTATCTGGACCTGCAGCCCAACTTTTCAGAACAGATTGTCAGCCGTGGCGTGATGCGGGATCTGCTGCCGGCGGACTGGTTTGCTTTTCTGCAGCCGGACGGCGGCGAATGGGATGCCCCCCTGCACGGTGATGCACTGACCTTTGATGCGTGGCTACCGGAGCAGCCGCTGTCCGATTTCCGCAGCTCTGATGCCGCCGATGCCTTTCGTTATCAGGACCCCATCCAGCTTGGCTCGAACAACTGGTCGGTTGGCGGGGCGCTCACCGGCACGGGCAGTGGCATGGTGGCCAATGATATGCACCTGGGTCTGAATGTGCCCAATATCTGGTATCGCGCAACCTGGAATATACCGGGTGAAAACCGCCAGATCAGCGGGGCCACCTTGCCTGGAGCACCAGCCATGGTGGTGGGCTCCAATCAGAGAATTGCCTGGGGTTATACCAACAGCAATGCCGATTTTCAGGATGTGGTACTGCTGCAGACCCGCGACGACCAGCAGGAATACCTGACGCCTGATGGCTGGGAGCCGATGCAGGAGACTGCCGAAGTGATCGAGGTGGCAGACGGCGAACCATTTACCATAACCGTGCGACATACCCGTTGGGGGCCAGTCATCGGACGCAACCATCAGGATCAACTGATGGTGATGCGCTGGGTGGCCCACGATGTGGAAGGGGCCAACCTGAACAACATGGCACTGGAACTGGCAACGACTGTGGAAGAAGCACTGCCAATTGCCCAGCAGGCCGGTATTCCCGGGCAGAACTTCGTGGTGGTGGATGATCAGGGTCAACAGGCCTGGACCATCATGGGGCGTCTGCCGGAGCGTTTTGGTGACTTTGACGGGCGTGAACCGCGTGACTGGTCGGATGGCTCGGTGGGGTGGGCCGGTTATCTTGCACCGGAGTCCTATCCGG